>JAFGXK010000192.1 GCA_016936695.1 Bacteroidales bacterium
CTCCATGGCCGCGGCTGCCGTCACTGTATGGGTGTGATCGGGAGTTGCGATAACCACTGCGTCAATATCTTTTTGCTCATCGAGCATTCTGCGGTAATCCATGTACCTTTTTGCCCCTGGATAGGTCTTAAAGACCGGGTCAGCATAAGCATAATCACAGTCACACAATGCGATGATATTCTGGCCCACCATGTTCCTCAGATTGACATTTCCTTTCCCGCCAATTCCAATTCCTGCAATATTCAGCCGGTCGCTGGGAGGAATATGTCCCAGCCCGGAAACTGCAATACTGGGAACTACCGAAAAGGCAAGGCCGGTGGCACTGATGTTCTTTACAAAATCTCTACGTCTCATAACTTTTATTTTAAATGGATATAGTATTCTAAATAAAAATCCAAATTGATATTTTCTGAGTAGTGGTATTTTGAATAAACTGCTTTTTGATGTGGAACTAACTCAAATATAGCAATTAAATTCTATTTTACCACTACTTATTAAATTACAATCCTCCTGTAAATCAACACTTCCCAATAGGGGCAGTCTGATAACCGTTTTCTTTCAGGACCCGGGCAATGATAATTTCACTCTGGGGAAGCCCGCCATTTGAATCAGGGAATAAAACCCGCCTGTTGTCGCTGCACATACCTGACCGAATGGGTAGTCTGCCGGTTAGTAAACCGGCGCGGCTGGGAGTGCTAACCGGTGCAGCAACATAAAAACCGGTCCACTTTTGTCCTTCCTCCGCCATTTTATCGAGGTTGGGTGTTTTAATAGTGGGATGTCCAAAGATGCCTAAACACCTTAACCGAGGTCGTCGGCAAAAATGACTATAAAGTTGGGCTTGGCGGCATTTTCATTTTTGGAGTCTGCTGCAGTTGTAGTTTGCTGCCCAGCCATACCTTAGGATAGCAATCCGGCCAGCGCAATTGATTTAGTATTGGACGAATTCATTGTCTATTTTTTTAATCGGTTATTTTAATTTTTCAGGTTTGACAATGTTTTAATGTCTTCGGGATGTACTGAGCCATCGGGTAACGGGCCGATGTTCAGCAGTAAATTGTAATCGTTCAAAAGCGCATCCCCCAGTAATATTTTTATATCGTCCACTTTTAAATGATGCCCGTCAATTGCTTTATTATAGCCCCAGTTTGCTCCGGCACCGGGCAGGTGTGGCTGCATGGTGTTGCACACTTCTTTGGGTTTGTTTTTATTCATTTCATAAGCTCTTTCTGCAACCGGATATTGCTGGCCTACCCTGGCACCTCCGCCTCGTTCAGGGGCCACAAAATCTTCATCTCCGTCAGCCCCCTGTTTGAATGAAATTAAGGCATGAGGCGATAGATTACGGATCAGTGCATACGTTTCTTCTATAGGGAATACGTCAGGGTTGGCATAATAACCCATTATTGGGTCGAACCAAATGCCGGCTATTGTCGGGTATTGAGTCAGTAATTCTTTAAGCTGTGCGTGCACGTAATCCACATATTTCCGAAAATCATCCGGCTTCTTATATTTGTACTCCGGGGGTAGTACCTTATAAGCAGGACGTGCGTTTTCCCAACCTGCTTCCCTCGAATAAAACCATGGATGTTTCCAGTCGGCTGCATAAGAATAATAAAGGAAAAGACCCATTCCTTCCTTTTCGCAGGCTTTGGACAGTTCAGCCATTAAATCGCGTTTTGCCGGGGAATTGATGCTGTTAAAATCGGTTTCTTTGGTTTTGAACAGACAAAAACCATCGTGGTGCTTGCTGGTAATAGTGATGTATTTCATCCCTGCTTTTTTTGCCAGCTGCACAATAAAATCCGCATCGAAACCGGAGGCAGTGAAGTCATTTTTTAGTTTGGCATATTCATCCAGAGGTATTGTGTCGCGGAGTTGCACCCACTCACCTTTGCCCAACTGGCTGTAAAGCCCGTAATGGATAAACATCCCGAACCGGGCGTCCTTAAACCATTGAAGATTGGCTGCACGTGCATCCTGATTGTACTGTTCCTTATAATTTTTCAAATAAGAAGGTACCTGGCTTTGCACTGAAAAATGTCCCGACAGAAGTATTATCAGTACTGACAGAATGAAGTTTGATTTGCTTTTCATTTGAATGTTTTCTTAAGTTGGGTTCTAATAAATAACTTCGTTGAACTCGCAAGTTTCATATCTGAAAATCTAATTAATTTCAATTTGAATCCATAATCCAATCTATTTCGGGCCAGTTATCCATACCTTCATTATCTTGTTTTTTCCCTTGCGTGCTTCTTCCTAGTTCAATATACTTTGCCAGCAGTTCCTTCAACTCATTTACTTTCCCTGGATTTTCAGCAAACAGATTATCCTCTTCCGAGGGATCGTTTTTTAAATTATATAATTGAAACCCGGGCATATTGTCAGAAATTTCATTAGCTCTGGGGTAACTCCATCCGCCTGACCCGGGCCATAAAATAAGCTTCCAATCACCCTTGCGGATAGCAAATCTGCCATCAATTGAATGATGCACGGTGGCTTCACGGATTGGACTCTTATATTCATTCCCTATCAAAACAGGCAAAAAGCTGTAACTATCCTCTGCTGCATTATCAGGTAAATCATAATTGAGTAAGTCAGCTACTGTAGCCATTAAATCAGTAGCGCAGACAATTTCATCTGATTGTGTCCCTCCCTCAACTTTATCAGGCCAGCTCAGGATAAAGGGAACCCTGTGACCACCCTCAAAGATATCGGATTTATATCCTCTGAATATATAACTCGGATCATGTCCCACCTCTTTAAGTTCTGCAAAATTTGCCATTGGAGAACAACCATTGTCAGTGGTAAAAATTATAATTGTATTGTCAGAGATATTATTTTTCTCAATTGCTGCCATAATCCTTCCTACCACATCATCTACCTGTAATACAAAATCCCCGTAAAAGTTGGTATTACTTTTTCCCAGGAATTCTGTTGTGGGAAGAATGGGTGTGTGTGGGGCTGGTAAAGCAAAATACAGAAAGAAGGGTTGATTATTTCGTGCTCTTTCATTAATGTATTGAACCGATTTATCTGTTATATGCGGCAACACATCAACATGGCTGAAATCCGGTGCCGTTAACCCTTTTCTCCAAAAACCCTTTTCGTCAACACAAACAGTTGCATCAACAGGTATTGCTGTTGCCAAACCATTCTCCACATAAACATAGGGAGCCATATCGAGTGATCCGGAAAAGCCGTATGAATAGGTGAACCCCCGGTCCTGGGGACCGTTTTGAATGGGTTTACTAAAATCGACTTCAGGTTCTGATTCTGAACCCAGTTGACCTGACTGCCAGTTATCAGGCGCTGTAACATGCCAGTCCCAACCCAAATGCCACTTACCGATAAACGCTGTATGGTAATTATTTTCCTGAAGCAAATCACCAACAGTCATCCGCCCGGATTCAATCAATGCTTTAGAATATCCGGAAAGCACCCCCCTTTTTAATTCCGTTCTCCAGTTATATCGCCCCGTTAAAATACCATACCGGGTTGGTGTGCTTACGGCCGAACTGGTGTGTGCATCAGTAAACCGGATGCCTTGAGTAGCCAGTTTATCAATATTAAGTGTATTAATTTTCGAGTTTTCGTTATAACACGAAACATCTCCATAACCCATGTCATCTGCCAAAATATAAATGATATTTGGTTTAACTGGTTTTTCTTCTGCATGCGGTATGTTGCATCCTGCCAGAAATAATGTTGAAGCTGTGAAAGTTGAAGCCGTGAAAAATAAATTATTACTCATGTTTGTTTGTAATTTTGTATCATGTGGGGCTCAAATAACTCTTTTTTTCAACTTAAAAATCCAAATTGCAATCTTTGGGAAAATGGAACGTGCCTAGCCCACAAACCCGAATACTTTGTAATACTACTTCTTGTAAATAAATGTCTTACATCTATTGATTGCCGATTAATTTTTTCTTTGTATTTTTCAATCGCCAGCTGGCGGTTGTCTTTTGTCGAGACTTTATTTTGTAACGACAAGAAGATAAACAATTAACATAACTTTTTCTAATTTCAAATTTACTTTTTAAAATAATACGTAAAATTTAGGCGTATGAAAAAACTGAAATTTGCCGTTCTCGGTTGCGGATTCTGGTCGCAGTTCCAGCTAGGTGGCTGGAAGGAACTGCACGAGGCGGAATGTGTAGCTCTTTACAACCGCACCTTGTCAAAAGCCGATGACCTGGCCCGACGATTTGGAATTCATCATACTTACAACGATGCTGAAGTGATGATGGAAAAAGAAGAACTTGATTTCGTTGATATTATCACTGATGTGGATACACATCCAAAGTTTGTAGAACTGGCTGCAAAATACAAGAAGCATGTTATATGCCAGAAACCTATGGCTCCGTCATTTGCGATCGCTAAAAGAATGATGCAGGTTACCCGTGAGGCAGGTGTCAGATTCTATGTTCACGAGAATTACAGGTGGCAGCCTCAGATTAGAAGGATGAAGCAAATCATCGATTCAGGCATAATTGGAAAACCCTTTCGCTGCAATTCACTATGGAACACTGCTTTCCCACTGTTTGAAACACAACCTTTTCTGGCTGACCTTAAGCAGTTTGCTCTTACTGATCAGGGGTCGCATCAGTTTGATGTTCTGAGATATCTGTTTGGAGAAGCTGAAACAATTTTCACTCAGAAACAAACGGTCAATCCGGCAATTAAAGGGGAGGATGTGGCTACTTCCATGATGAGAATGAAAAACGGGATGGTCTGCATTCAGCAGATTTCCTTCAGTTCGCAACTTGAAAAAGAGGTCTTTCCCCAGGTACTCCTTATTGTGGAAGGCGACAAGGGAAGTGTAAGACTCGATCCCGGTTATAATTTTGCAATTACATCCGGCAATAATACAACCTATGAAAAGTTGACTATGCAAAAATACGACTGGCAGACAGAACGACTTGAACCCGAACCTCCAGCTATTGTTGAATGTAACAACGATATACTTCAGGATCTGCTTGGTAATAGAAAAGCAGAAACAAGCGCAGAAGATAATTTTAAAACTGTCAGTCTGGTGTGGGCTGCATATGAATCGGCCAATAGCGGGAAAAATGTCGTAATAGAGGATATGGTTTAATTCATTTAAGTCGAAAAATATGTTGAAAGTTGTATTGACAGGGGCAGGCGGTAAGATGGGACTGCGCCTCACGCGTAACCTCAAGGATTCAGAATATGGAATGTCGTATCTTGAAGTGAATCATGCAGGCATTGAAAGACTGAAAGAGATGGGCATTGAAGTTTCATCTGCCGGTGAATGCATCCCTTCAGCCGATATTGTGATACTTGCTGTTCCTGATGTGGCTCTTGAGAGCGTTACTGCAAGCATAATTCCGGTCATGAAGAGCGGAGCCCTTGCTGTCACCCTCGATCCGGCAGCAGCCCTGGCAGGTAAACTTTATCCCAGGAAGAACATTTCATATTTCATTACACATCCCTGCCATCCTTCCATATTCAACTGGGAACCGGAAAAAGATAAGATGAAGGACCATTTCGGAGGCAATTTGGCAAAACAGGCTATAGTATGTTCTCTGCTTCAGGGTTCTGAAGAGGATTATGCCCTGGGAGAAGCCCTTGCAAGAAGGTTTTATGCACCTGTCTGGAAAGCTCACCGTATAACCACTGAACAAATGGGATTGCTCGAGCCGGCTCTTGTTGAGACATTAGCCTCAACATGCATCTATGTTATCAGGGAAGGACTAAATGAGGTTGTAAAACGGGGAGTACCTGCAGAAGCCGCAAGGGATTTCCTGCTTGGCCACCTCAGGATACAGCTGGCCGTCCTGTTCAACGAGCTGCCCGGCGCAGTGTTCTCGGATGCTGCCAACAAAGCACTTCAGAGAGGACTGAAAGAGTTTATCAGGGACGACTGGAAGAAAGTCTTCGAACCGGAAAATGTCAGGGACCAGATCATTTCAATAACATGAGCAAGCTACTGACATCTGCTACACTATTTCTGGTCTGCTTCCTTTGCCTGAACGCCCAGAATCCCGAAAGCTTTGTAAACACCCTGATCGGAACTGCTCCTGCCACAACTGTCAGTGCAAAAAGACACAGCGAAGCCGGTTCCGAACTGAAGGGACAGACATTTCCCGGAGTGGGACGTCCTTTCGGAATGACACAATGGACACCGGAAACTCAGGTTACTGAAACCAAATGCATTTCCCCCTATTACTACAACGACAAATTTATAACAGGCTTCAGGGGAAGCCACTGGATGAGCGGCAGCTGCACACAGGATTATGGAAGTTCAACCCTGATGCCTTTCACGGTTGGAACCCGTGATACAATTACCAGACCTCCTGTATCGCAGTTCAGCCATAAAAATGAAACCGCCCGGCCTTCATATTACAGCGTCATGCTCGACAGGTACGACATCCTGACAGAACTTACGGGATCGGTAAGGTCGGGCATGATACGTTTCACATATCCGGGAAAAGACAAGAGCTGTGTGTTCATACGTGTAAACAGTGATGAAAACGAAGGCAGCATCCTGGTCAACAAGGATAAAAATGAAATAATTCTATGTAATCCCGTTCACCGCATTTACCAGGGATGGGGAGCCGGCGCAGGATTCAGCGGCTGGTTCGTGATCAGGTTCGACACTCCCTTTGAAGTGATGGACAAACTGAAGTCAAACCAGCACATTGCAATAAGCTTCGGCAAAGATAAAACCGTCACGGCCAGGATTGGTACTTCATTCACTTCAGCTGTCAATGCTGGTAAAAACCTTGATTCGGAAATTCCCGGCTGGGATTTTGAGCAGGTTCGCCGGGAAACCGAAGACATCTGGAACCAGACCCTGGGCAAGGTAAGACCGGCGGGCGGGGATAAAGATGCGATGGAAATGTTTTATACAGCATTGTATCACTGCTACCAGCTCCCGAGAATAGTAAGCGATGCTGAAGGCTGGTATCCCGGCTTTGCCGGAGATACAACAGTCCACAGGGCTGACGGCTTCGATTATTACGATGATTTTTCGATGTGGGATACATATCGTGCCCTCCATCCCCTGATGACCATCCTTGAACCGGAACGGACCCTTCACATGGTCAGGTCGCTGGTACTTAAGGCAGAACAGGGAGGATGGATGCCCATCTTTCCGGCATGGAACAATTACACGGCTGCCATGATAGGAGATCATGCGACAGCGATGATTGCAGATGCATACCTGAAAGGGATCCGTGATTTTGACATCGATAAAGCATACTTTTATCTGAGAAAAAATGCCTTCGAACAGCCTTCGTTCGAAGAATATGCTGACGGGAAAGGGAGAAGGGCGCTCGACAGCTATCTGAGGTATGGGTACATTCCGCTCGAAGACAGTGTATGGCAGGCCTTTCATAAAAGAGAACAGGTATCGCGAACCCTCGAATATGCATTTGATGACTATGCTTTGGCCAGACTGGCTGAAGCCTCCGGAAGGAATGAGGATTACGGGATACTGATGAAACGATCCCAAAACTGGCTTAACGTATTCGATACTGAGACGGGATTTGTACGCGGAAGATATGCAGAAGGAAAATGGGTTACACCGTTTGATCCTTACAAAAAAGCAAGTTACATCTGTGAGGGTACTCCCTTTCACTACACATGGTATGTTCCTCATGACATTCCGGGTCTCATGAATGTCTTGGGAGGGCAAAAAGCATTCATTGACAGGCTTGACACCTTCTTCAGCGGAGGTCACTACTGGCACGGCAACGAACCCGGGCACCAGGTGCCCTATCTCTATGCAATGGCAGGAGAGCCGGCAAAGACCCAGGAACTGGTAAGAAAGATCATCACCGAGGAATACGGTAGCGGGCCTGGTGGTCTGAGCGGCAACGAGGATGCCGGTCAGATGTCGGCGTGGCTTGTTTTCTCAATGATGGGTTTCTATCCGGTCTGCCCGGCTTCAAACCAGTATGTTGTCACAACCCCATATTTTGATGAAATCAGAATTATGTTCCCGGGGAACCGGCAGTTTTTAATCAGCTCAGTCTCCCAAAAGCCCGGAAGCAGGTATATCAGGGCGATCACCAAAGACGGAGGCGTGTATCCCAACTGGTATATAACGCATGAGGATATAGTGAAAGGAAGCAGATTTACGTTTCAGGTGACGGATAAACCCGGATCTGTTACACCGAGGTGAACATCGCCTCGTAATGGGGCACCGGTTCAAAAATGCCTCCTGCCCTACGGTAAAAGTCATGATCCAGCTCATAAATTCCTTTCCTGACCTGAACCCACCCAGCATCCCTGCATGGGTGATAATTAAGCATTTTATCCCAGTTAGCATAATTCTGATGGCCGTTGCTCTCCAGAAGCCCCAGATTGCCAATGCCCGGAAATGAGCTGAGACGTGCAGCTACATTCTTATTCCATTCCAGGAGGATGGGATTGACGGTCAGGTCGGCACAGAAACAGGGGATAGACCGGTCATAGGCTGCCTGCGCTATTTTCATAGTCATGCTCAGGGTTTTCGCAATTGCTTTTAAGGCTATTGCCCTGTATCCCATTTCGATTCTCTTTACCGCATCCTCTCCGGTATGGGCTGTTTCGTCGGAGGCGAGCCTTACCGGAATATCGCTGACATCTATTTCAATTTCCTCTGCAAATGGTTCCTCAATCAACGTTATCTGATCAAAGGCACCTATGCTTTTTGCATGATCCAGCAACCTGAGAAGTGCATCCTTGCTTTCATAACGGCCGTTGGCATCGAAATAGTAAGGTATCCTGCCGTCAGAGGTATAAGGGGTTCTGATATTTCCAATCGCTTTGTGGATTTCCGTCAGTCTGGCTTTGTCTTTGGTCAGCATCTCCTCCTGAGTTCCGGGCTGGCCTATCTTGATCTTCATGAAAAAATATCCCTGTTCTGCCGCCTCCCTTATCTCCTCAACCGGAACTGAATAGGCAAACAACGGGACTCCTGCGACCTTATCGTGCCGGTGACCCAGAGCCGGTTTAAAAACTTTCGGAATAAGGTCGTCAAAGGATGTTATCCCGTTCTCGCGGGCGTACAGTATCCATGCGGCATTGTCAACTCCAACAAGAGAATTGAGAGCAAAGGTTTTCCTCAATGTTTCATTTGAGGTAATCTTTTTTCCATATTCATATATTAAAGGATAAATACTCTCAAGAAGTTCAACCGGCGATGAAAAACTCTCCCCTTTTATAATCTGCAGGGCTCTTTCAGTCATCGCATACATAAGGGCATTACCTCCGCTCTCGGAATTCGATGAGAATACGTTTGCATCCGACCACAGTATGCTTTGAGTACAAAGTCCGATCGAATGTAAGCCCGAAGTGCTTTCGAGATATGCAGCGGTTTGCCACAGTTCAGTCAGGTAACCTCCCTTAAAGCCCATTGGCCGGATCATCGGTTCCCGCTCGAAATCAGAACCAACCCTGGAAATTGTAATCTTTCGCGTATTAAAAGAGCTGCATGCCGAAGGAAGTAAATCAAGGGGGGAAGCAACCATAGCAGCTCCTGTTGCCATCATCCCGCTTTTAATGAATTTTCTTCGTGTTAATCCCTCCATTTCTGTCAAATTTTCCGATGATGAAAGAAAAACCCATGGCAGCATTTCTGATTCCTGATACCAGTATCTGCAAAAACATCAAAGAGGTATCTATTTTATAGTAAATACTTTGCGGGTAGAAACCGCCTTCCCATCCTTTGTAATACCCTGAACAGTAATAATAAACCCGGATCTGAAGTCGGAAGTCCAGAACCTTACCGGGGTATTTCCGTCGTTTCCGGTTTTGACGGAGGGATTCCAGTAAAGAGTATTCCTGAAATCCGGGATCCGGCTTTCTTTCTTTATAATTTCCGTGTAATCAGGTGCAGAAAACCCCTTTACCGGACCGAAAGTCTGATAAGCAAGTCTGACTGCCTGTTCAGGAAGCGGTACATTGCTGAAGTCGCCCGCTTTCGTTATTACATTCACCAGTCCGAGGAAGAGATACTCCCCAACGAAATATCTTGATTTGACCGCATCTATTCTCTCAACGAGTTCCGGATCAAGTCCGGCTATAACACCCGGATCTTTCACCACCACTCCGTCAACAAACAGCATCGGAGGTTTCTCAAAAGGCCTGTTTTCTACCGGATCAAACACTGATATCTCATTGACGCCCTTTTTCTCTTTCATGAAGACACCTGGCATCAGCTCAAAGAAAACCTCATGCATGACCGGAAGCTTGATATAGTCTTCCATGACAAGCTCAATGTCGGGCTTCCCATAAAACCTGTAATCACCGCGGGTAAATGAGACGGGAGCTTCATTATCTGGCAGTTGTTCTGAACCATATATCTTCATGACCTGGTAGTTGACCGCCAGTAAGGAAGCAGCAGCAGATTCATAATTTGTTACTTCACTGCCGGCAGCCGCCAGCAGAGGGTATTTTTCCGGGAAGGGCGATTCAAGCCTGATACTATTGTTTCTCTGATTGTCCTCAGGCTGGATAACCAGCTCGCGGTAATTCTGATCAACAGGTACCTGAAAACTGAAATAACCGTCCTGATCAGTAGTGGCATACCTGAAAACAGCCTTTTTTCCTGGTACCGACAGGAACAGTACCTGACCGGGATCGGGTACCTGGGTGGTCCGGTTAAGGAGACGGCCATAAACAAAATGAGCTGATGTCTCCCTTTCGTATCTGGTCAAGGGGTATTTACCTGACAGGATTGTGTTCCAGTCGATCCAGGAACTCTTAAGGCCTTCCATCATCATGCTTACGGAATCCGGCGACGTTCCGTCACTTAGAGCCTTGTACAGTTCGTCGGTGATTTGCCCGAATTCTGATCCGAAAATCATGTAATCGTCCATCCCGGGGAAAGTTCTTTCGCCTGCTGCCGAGACAGAAATGCTGAACTTATCAAAATGCCCTTCCGGAGACTGATTTTCGAAGTTCAGGGCAATTTCCTGCCTTGTTCCTGAAACAGAGTCAACATTTATTTCAGGTGCAGCCGCGATTTTCTGAGGCGTGTAGAACAGCTTCTCAATCACAAGCCTGCCTGAAAGGGAAAATAAAGTGAGATGGTTTATTCCGGGAGTAAGCAGATTCTTTGGAATGGTGATCACAGTCGAATCAGAGGGCAGGTTAATTGACTTATTTAAATTAATAACCCCGTGAGTCTGAATAAATAGAAAAAGAGTATTTCCTGTAATTGCACGGTAGTTACTTGTTGAAGTGACTATCAGTCTGATATTTCCGTTCAGATCTCTGCCGATAAGGACCGAAAGATCTGCCCCGGCCTGCACTGATTGCGCTTCTGACAAAACCATTTTAGGCTTTGCCAATCCACCGGTTTTATATTGCTTCCCGCTGAGTGCGTTTGAAATGTAAACAGGCTTCATGAAGCAGTTTCCCGGCAGAAAATTTTTCATCCATCCCGTATAGGCTCTGAAAGTATATATTCCGGTGCTTAAAGAATCCGGTAGCTGAAGGCTGCCCGGGGCCATTCCTTCATCAAGTTTTATGCGTTTCTGTGCCACAGGCCTGTTTTCAGGATTCAGCAACTCAACGTATGCCATACTGCTCCCATACGACAATCCGGAGCTTTGCCTTTCGAACAGATATGCGGTAAACCAGAGATCTTCACCAGCTAAATACTCCTCCCTGTCGGTATGAACATACATCTCCTCCCTGGGTAAAGAATTGCAATATTCCCTGAATTTACGGGCCAGCACAGCGGAAAAGTCCTGTCCTGCCTGCCCCGAAATATCGGGTCCAGAGAAGCATAACAGAATAACTGCCAGCACCATACCGTATTTCATCATTGACCGCTTATTCATCTTCCTCTTCATCTTTTTCAAGCCAGAAATCCGGTTTGGTTGTAGTACCCCTGACAGAGCAATCAGCACAGAATTTATTTTCGGTAAGCACTCTGAAAGGAGGCATCGCGTACATCTGCTCCTCCAGTATCCATACTCTTATATTCAGGTCGGGAATCTCAGCCCTTCCGAAAATAGTGTCTGAGACGCAGTCTGAATAAAGATTTATCACTCCGCGGAAGTAATCATCAATATACAGTCTTGAAGAAGTTTTGGCAGAAACGCTGAAATATCCCAGCACCTGCCTGGATGGATCCTCGACACAAAAGATATTTCCCGGAATGGTACCGGGAGTAATATCATAAAGGCCTCCTACCTCCTCGGAAATATTCTGAAGCTTTTCCCAGAAAGAAAACTCATCCTCATTTAATGAATACTGGTTGACAAGTATGCTGTATCTCACTTTAAGCCTGTCGGTTTCATTCGAGATGAATTTAATGGGAAAGTCCGACACCCTTGCCTCACTCAGAACAGAGGTGCTTTTAATAATTATATTGTCTGAGTTCGAACTGATCCAGCAGGTATTATTGGTCACCGGATAAGGCAGCTGGAACTTCCACGTTTCGGAGTAATCCCACCTGAAGAATTTGCATTCTCCCGAAGGGTCTTCGGTATTGAGATAAACATTGCATCCTTCCTCTGCGACTGTTTGCGGGGTTTTCTCCTTTATCAGTACTTTCCTGTAATAAAGGCTGTCAATCGGCGGCACCGGATTCATCTTCATAGGCAGCGATTCATATGAATAGTACTCCAAATCTGATGAGTTGCCCGGGGTAATCCTGAGCTTGTAAACCCTTCCGACAACCGCCCGGAAGTCCGCCGGATCGGTCACATAAGTGCCCTTTACCGATGATTCCCTTACCCAGTAACCATTTCCCTGATCATCACTGATGATAACAATACATCCCGAAACAGGCCTCAAACGGGTTGCAGGCTTGGCGCGTTCGCCAAGAGGCATCGATCTGGACAGCCTTATGGAAAAGGCTTCAGCCTGATCGGTTATCATTGCCTCAACCACAAGAAGCTCAGGATCCTCATCCGTTTCCGGCACAAAGCTGGTGATGCATCCTGAGAGAATCAGCATAACCGGCAGTATAATATAAATGCAAAATTTTTCCATTTCCTTAAAAATCAAAGTTGAAGCTCAGCGACGGAATCGCCTGTCCGAAAACCGACAGCTTATACCCGTTAATCCTGCCGTTTTCGTTCTTGAAATAGATCGAATAAACATTCTGCCTTCCCAGAAGGTTGTACACTGAAAAGATCCAGTGTGGATTGGCTATCTTGTTGGATCGCAGGTTGCCGCTTAGTTTCACTGAAAGATCAAGTCGCATGTAGTCGGGGATCCTGTATTTGTTCCTGTCGGAATAATGAACCATCAGGATATCGCCCATGTAGTAAATTGCAACCGGATAAGTTATTGGCCTTCCGGTGCTGAAGTTATAATTAGCCGATAAACTGAAGCGCCTCGAGAATAAAAAATTGAATGTGGCAACAAGGTCGTGGGGCTTGTCATAACTGGCGGGAAACCATTCTCCCCTGTTGATCGTCTCATCACTGAAACTTCCGGTGCTCCGCAGCAGTGTCCTTGAATAAGTGTAACCGACGCTCCATCGTACCCTTCCCTCGTCTTTCTTCAATGAAAGCTCGAGTCCGTAAGCCTTTCCCCTCACATTAACAAGGTCCTTTTCAATGTTTCCGGCCATGACAAGATCGGTTCCGCTCTTGAAATCGACCATGTTTGCTATCCGCTTATAATACAACTCAACCGAAGTCTCAACAGAACTGTTGAACAGCATCTGGTAAAACCCTGCCGCAAGCTGATCGCCTATCTGGGGCTTTAAATGATAGTCGCTTAGCTTCCAGGTATCGGTCGGGGATATCGTCGTTGTGTTTGACAGCAGGTGAAGATACTGTCGTGTCCTGTTATAGTTAAGCTTCAGGGAATTACGCGAACCTGTCCTGAAATTGAAGGAGAGCCTGAATTCAGGACCTCCGTAAACCCTGTAGATCTGCCCCGACCTGTAATTCGTTGTGTCAGTCACTGTGGAAAGGTTCCTTGGATATCGCGGATCATAAGTGTAGAAAGTTCCAGGGCCCATTGCAAAGAAAGATGAATATCTTATTCCGGCATTAACGGAAAGGAAATCATTGACCACATATTTGTCATCGATATATAATCCGGATTCAGTGGCCCTTTGTACCTGGAGTTTTTTTGGCACAACAAGGGATGAATCACCTGTGGGGAGGTAACTCCCGGGCAGAATTGAATAATGAGTCAGGTCAGCTCCGAAATTGACTTCGTTCCGTCCCTGATACCAGTTGAAATCCGCCTTCAGCCCTGTACTGTTAACTTTGTGTGTGAGTTTAAAAGCCTCAGCCGGTGAAGCTTCGCTCGAGACATTGTACCTGTAATTGCTGTTGTTCGCCGATATCAGCGAAAAGAACCTCTTGTTAAAGAAGTGCCTCCATCTCATTGACACAATACTGTTGTCGTAGCCGTACAAAGTGTCTGAATTAAACCTGAAGGAATCGTGGCTGATGTACGAAGATATCTCTAACTTGTTGTTGCTGTTGATATCCCAGGTGATCCTCCCGTTAACGTCATAAAATGAAGCCATGCTGTTTTTAAGGGTGGCATTGTCGATAAGGTTAAACACCCAGTTTGAATAAGTCGACCTGCCTGTCAGTATATAAGTGCATGTATCTTTTATTATGGGTCCTTCGAGCATTACATGTGCCGCGACCGGGCTGATACCGGCATTGCCGTTGAACTCCTTCCTGTTGCCGTCCCTTGAAGTGATATCAAGAACTGAAGAGATGCGCCCGCCGAACCTTGCAGGTATGCCGCCCTTGTAAAGTGTCACATCCCTAATGATATCGGAATTGACGGCTGAGAAGAATCCGAAAAAATGGGAGGAATTGTAAACCGGGGATCCGTAAAGAAGAATAAGATTCTGGTCGGAACTGCCTCCCCTCACGTTGAATCCGGCCGAACCCTCTCCCACCGACTGTACGCCGGGAATAAGGAGAACGCTCTTTATTATATCCGATTCTCCCATGGAGGTAGGCAGTAATTTGAATGATGTAATATTGACCTTCTCTACTCCGACTTCATACCGCTGATAAATAACATTACGATTGGCTGACACTGTTGTCTCCTTGAGGGGTATGAGCATACTGTTCATCTCAATATCCAGTTCGCCGGGTCCGTAAAGATTGACATTCACCTGTTTTTCCCTCATTCCGATAAAGGTGTAGCGGACCTGGTGAATTCCTCTCGGTAATGTCAGGGAATAAAAGCCATATTGATTCGAAAGGGCTCCGGCTGCGAGTTCCTGAACAAAAACGGTGGCGCCGGCGACAGGATCTTTCGTGTCCCGGTCGGTTATGTAGCCTGTTATCGTAACATTTCCGGTTTTATACCTGTCGGCAGGATTGCCGATGTCAACAAAAAGGTTTCCCGACAGCTTCTCTTTGTCCTGTGAATCATAGTATTCAGTCGGGGCAATGAAATTTCCCTGTGCCGCCCCCTTGTCATCCGGCCTCTTGACAGCAAAATTCCTTGTGATAATTACGTTACCCCACTCATCAATGAAATAAAACAGCGATCTTTCCCTGAACAGGTTGTCAAGCAGGTCCCTCAGCGATTCATGTCCCGGATAAATACCCGGCTTGAGATCAGCCACCCACTCATCTCTGAAGAAAAAGCTGAGTTGAAGTTCTTTTTCTGCCGATGCTGCAAATTCCCTGAATGACTGGCCGCTGTAATCCCATGTCACCTTAAGATCATCCTGGGCAAAAACAAGACCAGAAAACAGCAGGAATAGAGCCAGGAGAAAAGCCTTTTGTTTCATTCCGGAATATTTTGCTGCAGACTATTGTAATAATCGATCACAGGTCTGATGCTTTCAGGGTCCTTTTTTGAAAACCTGAGACTATTGCTTTTCATGTAGTTCCTGACCTGCTGCTTCCTGTCTGCGAGAAGCCGCAGCAACGTTCCCCTATTGCCTATCCTGGTTATAATCCCGTCTTTTTCCACAAACATCCGGATGGTCTCTGTGAAAATATCATATCGGTTTTCTATTGCCAGAATAAGCACTTCTTTGCTGTATTTGACATAGAGAGAAGCGTTACCCTCGCTCAGGACATTCAGAAATCCGGTAAGAGAACTGACAGTATCGGTTTTAAAGTGTCTGAATATGAACGACCGGTTGTTATGTTCAAGTGTAAATCCGTCAACCAACTCCTTGTTGAGCTGGAGAATGATACCCTTACCGGTTAACAGAAGAAGTTCATCGTTGTAGCAATCATACCTCACAGATTGTCCCTGAAATGTTCTGCCCCTCATTGTAACACTGCCCGGTATGAACCCCGAGTTGAACAGGAACTGGTCGCCCTGTATCTTGTAATAGATATTTCTCCATGCCCTTCCGTTGTAAAGAACCTGTATGTCAACAGTATCACCAGCTACTGCCCCTGCCCTGGCCTCAGAACACATTGTAAAGGGAAGGCAGATCAAATAGAAACTGATCAGTGAAATGAAAAAACGAATTCTTCGCTTAAGGCTCTTCATAAGCGTCACAATTGCCGGGGTAACCCGTATTTAATTAATTTAAAACCGGAGTCAGAACTATATTCCTGTAAGAAACCTTCCCGTGATCGCCCTGGAGGTAGATCGGACCGGCAGCGAACACATCCGACTGAACGGCACCACCTGTTGGTCCATAAATTGGCTGGTTATCAATAATTTTTACTCCGTTAAGAATTACAGTTGCATGCCGCTGGCAAAGGGTGATATCGAGTGTCTGCCATTCTCCGGCAGGTTTTTCGGCTGCCGTAGATGGTGTTATGCGACTGTAAACAGCACCCATATTATGGGGATCAAGGTCTTTCTTATATGAATCCACTACCTGTATCTCATACATGCCCCTCAGGTAAACACCGCTATTGCTTCCCGCAGGGACATTCACCTCAAGTTTAAGGTTGAAATCCTCAAATTCCTTATCGGTCCGCAGGTTGCCGTAACTTACATGAGGTTCCCCCTCTTTCTGCACCGGGTCGTTAACCAGAACACCGTCAATAACTTTGAACCCATTTACCTGTTTTTCGTTTATCAGCCTCCATCCCGACAGATCGCTGCCGTTAAAGAGTTGAAACGGATCGCCATATCTGATGCCTGTAAGATCAGGAGCCTGAGGTACCGGCGGAAGTTTTACTCCGGAAAAACTTGTAGTGTCAACGCTCAAACCGTTTCTTCGGGGTGATAATAATATGCCGCTGATCTTGTCACCTTCCTTTGTGATTTCCATCCAGGAGGTCACGGTCTGTGTCTTTACGGGTTCTCTGTTTTCATCTCTCTTTCTCACGGCAATATTCGAGCGCTGAACGAAGAGAACCCTGTCGCCGGCAAGAAATATATTTGAAACGGGCAGGACGCTTCCTCCGCCCCAAAGGACATCACCATCCAGCCATCCATCCTCCTGCCTTACCTCAAGCCAGCCAACAGAACCGCCTTCAATATCTATGGTCCACTGACCCAGGAACCACGAAATGTCAGTTTTTTGAATTACTTCAGGTGAAGCATCTTTTTGTGTTCTTGAACAGGAACTTGTGATTAAAAGTCCTGCAGCCAGCAGAAGAGTAAAGAGTTTGAGTTTCATTATAATATAATTTAAATTTTAAAGGTATGATGGAACCACACATGATTGAATACTATATTCATTAAGTGTTTGCGTTTGAAATCAATCATGTGGGTTTCATGATTAAGGTTTTAAGATTGGAAAATGATCTGTGAAATTAATGAAATAGTTATTTAATGACAAGGGAAATGCTCATTAAATCACGGGAAGGATATTGCTTATTTTGAAAACATATGCCGGCTGATAATCATCGGGGGTAAGACGCGGAGGAACTATAGTTGTATTGCCTCCCGAACTCCTGAGATTAACTGCTGCACTGCTTCCCAGCAATTCAACCTTTACCCCGGCCCCCGATCTGATACCTTTAAGAACAATGCTGCGCCCGGGCCATTCAGTGCATAGTACATAAAGGTCATTGCCTTTCTTTGTAAAAAAAAGACTATTGCCGGACTCCGCATTAATTTCGGAACCATTGCCTTCTGTAATAAATGCTCTTGTATTGTAGATAGCATCCCCGTTTACCTTCAACCAGTTTCCAATATCAATCAGCCTCTGCTGCATGATAACCGGTATGGTGCCGTCGGCAGCCGGACCAATATCCAGAAGAAGATTGCCACCCCTGGATACTGTTGATATCAGGAGCTTTGTGAGCTCTTCTGTTGTTGAATAGTTGTCGAAATTCTCAGTCCTGTTGAACCCAAATGATGTCCCGATACCCCGGCATTCCTCCCAGGGACGTTTTTCCGCATCATCAATACCCTCATTCTCTCCCACAAGACCATATTCCGTGGTGAAGAACCCTCCATGCTTTGAGCGCGTCTCACTTCCCCATCTGTCATTAACGACCACGCTATCCTTCACCGGCGACTCATTGTACAGCCATGCCAGGAACTCTACGCTTTTCCACTTATCGCTTGTCATGTCCCATTCTCCATCAGTCCAGACGATATCAGGAGTGTATCTGGTAACAAGATCCTTTATCTGTGGTATCATGTGATCATCAACATATTTTTCTTTGTCTGTAAGGTAAAGTGGATTGAACCACTCATAAAGCGAATAGTAAAATCCCATGCGAAGCCCCTCCTTCTTCACCGCCTCAGTAAGTTCGCCGCAGATATCACGGTGCGGCCCAATGTCGACACTGTTCCAGTTCCAACTCTGTGAACTTGGCCACAGTGTGAATCCTTCATGATGCTTTGAGGTAAGAACGACATATTTTGCCCCTGATTCCCTGAACAGTTCCGCCCACTGGCCGGGATTGAAAAGCTCGGCCCGGAACATTGGTGCAAAGTCCTGGTATTTGAAACCGGAGCCATAGGTCTTTTCATGGAACGCAGTGAAGTGGCTGTTGACCTTGCTCGACTTGTTAAGCAGTTTGTTCCA
>JAFGXK010000193.1 GCA_016936695.1 Bacteroidales bacterium
AAGCGGACTGGCAAGCAGTGTCCTGGAACCCGGACCCTGGCGGCCTTCAAAATTCCTGTTGGTAGTTGAAACTGCATATTTGCCTGCCGGGATCTTGTCCTCATTCATGGCCAGGCATGAAGAGCACCCTGGCTGCCTCAGCTCAAATCCGGCCTTCATCAATATGATGTCTATACCTTCGCTTACCGCCTGTTTTTCTACGGCTTTTGATCCGGGCACTATCAGAGCGGTTATACCAGGTGCTTTCTTTTTTCCCTTTACAATCCGGGCAAAATCCCTGAGGTCCTCAATGCGGCCGTTGGTACAGCTTCCGACAAAGACATAGTCGACCGGATGTCCCAGTAACTTCATTCCGGGAACAAATCCCATATAATCGAGCGATTTAAGGAATGAAGGCGTATCATCGCCACTTATGTTATCGGTTGCAGGAATGGAATCATCAATTGCCATTCCCATCCCGGGATTTGTGCCGAATGTTATCATCGGTCTGATCAGGCTCCCGTTTATTTCAAGCTCACGGTCGAAGACTGCTCCTGGATCGCTCTGGAATTTTTTCCATTCAGAAAGAAGGAAGTCCCAGTCAAATCCGCGCGCGAATGATTTGAGGTCTTTCAGATACTTCATTGTTGTATCATCAGGAGCTATCAACCCGCCGCGGGCACCCATCTCGATGCTCATGTTACACACGGTCATCCTTCCTTCCATGCTGAGATCCCTGATAACGGAACCGGCATATTCAACAAAATAGCCTGTTGCCCCGCCTGTTGAGATATGGGAAATTATATACATGATCACATCTTTTGCAGTTACGCCTTTCCCGAGCTTCCCGTTAACGGTTATTCTCATTTTTTTCGGTTTGGGCTGAAGAATGCACTGTGTTGCGAGCACCATCTCGACCTCGCTTGTACCAATGCCGAATGCCACTGCGCCAAAGGCTCCATGTGTTGATGTGTGACTGTCGCCGCATACGATTGTCATACCAGGTCTTGTATAACCCATCTCCGGACCGATTACATGTACAATGCCGTTCGACGGATGATTAAGGCCGAAATACTCAATGCCTGATTCGCGGCAGTTTTCTGAAAGCCTGTCGACCTGGTTTCTCGAGAGTTCATTCCTGATCGGCTTGTCCTGGTCTTTTGTAGGAATATTGTGATCGGCGGTGGCCAGGGTCCGTTCGGGTCTGAACACCTTGATACCTCTTTTTCTCAGACCGTTAAAGGCTTGTGGACTTGTAACCTCATGAATAAAATGCTGGTCGATGTAAAGTATGTCGGGTCCGTTCTCAACCGATTGGACTACATGAGAGTCCCATATTTTGTCAAAGAGTGTTTTCGGTTCCATTAAGTAATGTTTTTATAATTCTGCTGATCCTCTGTCCTCCTGCCGCCTTGCCCCCCTGCTGTTATACCCCCCAACCTCCTGATGAGGGGCTTGTTTGCGTCTTTTGCTGACCCCCCTTTAGGGGGGCAGGGGGGTAGGGTCGGTGGTTTTTGGTGGTTATTTTATTTTCGATATTGCATCGATGAAAGCCTCTACAGAGGCGGTTACTATGTCAATATTTGCAGAGAAGCCATAATAGATTTTGCCTTCATGTTCTACCTGGATGTGCACTTTGCCAATATCATCGCTTCCTTTTGTGATAGCCTGAATAAGAAACTCCTCGAGGTGGACGGTTTTGCTTATAAGCGATTTTACGGCGGTAAAGGCCGCATCAATTGGTCCGTTCCCCGAAGCTGTTGCCATGTGAACTTCCCCGTTAATTATAATCCCTACCGTTGCCACCGGAACAGTTGATCTTCCGCAGGTGACCTGCAGTGTTTCGAGCTTGAGCGACTTCTCTCCGGCAAATACCTCACCCGACAGAATTCTCAGGTCCTCGTCGTTTATTTCCTTCTTCTTATCGGCAAGATTCAGAAAACGGTGATATATATCATCCAGTTCTTCCTTTCCGAAAGTAAAGCCCAGAGCCTCCAGCCGGTGGTTAAGGGCAGCCCTTCCACTTCGTGCCGTCAGTATTATCGACGATTCTTTTATTCCTACTTCATGAGGATCAATTATTTCATAATTCTCCCTGTATTTAAGTACCCCGTCCTGATGGATCCCGGAAGAGTGGGCGAAGGCGTTTCTTCCCACTATTGCCTTGTTAGCCTGAACCGGCATGCTCATCAGGTTGGAGACCATCCTGCTTGTGCTGAATATCAGTTTTGAGTTGATGTCGGTTTTAAGCTTCATGGAATGATGACTCTTTATTATCATAGCCACCTCTTCGAGGGATGTGTTGCCGGCCCTCTCACCGATGCCGTTCATAGTAACCTCCACCTGCCTGGCGCCGTTAAGTACTCCCATAATGGTGTTGGCAGTTGCCATTCCAAGATCATTGTGGCAATGAGTCGAAATAACCGCCTTGTCGATGTTTCTGACGTTCTCCATCAGATACCTGATCTTTGCCCCGTATTCCTCGGGTAGGCAGTAACCTGTTGTGTCGGGGATGTTAACAACCGTAGCCCCGGCCTTTATTACAGCTTCGATTACCTGCGCAAGATATTCATTCTCGCTTCTACCTGCATCCTCAGCATAGAACTCGACATCCTCCACGAATTTTTTGGCGTATTTGACCGCATCGACCGCTCTCTTGAGGATCTCCTCAGGAGTTGTCCTGATTTTGTATTTTATGTGAAAAGGAGAAGTGCCGATGCCGGTATGTATCCTCTTTCTTTTGGCATACTGGAGAGCTTCGGCCGCTACTTCTATATCCTTTTTTACTGCTCTTGTGAGAGCGCATATCACCGGATTTGAAATGGCTTTGGATATTTCCACCACCGACCTGAAATCGCCCGGGCTGGAAATCGGGAAGCCCGATTCAATGACGTCGACTCCCAGGGCTTCAAGAGCCCTGGCTACCTGAATCTTTTCAACTGTATTCAGCTGGCACCCGGGCACTTGTTCTCCGTCGCGCAGGGTCGTGTCGAAGATGTATACTTTTTCTTCCATCATTATTTGGTTTTATTTGTTTTATTTCTTTCCCGGCCTTAATTTCCTTACTGCAGCACCTGTCTTCCATAATTCGGAGTTTCCAAGCTCAGACAGTTCAGAGTTAAGGAGTTCCTTGTAATTAGGCAATCCGGTCGACTGAAGAACTCTGACGCACTCTTCACCCGATTTGACTCTGTTGTAAAGATCCTTAAAGACGGGAAGGGTTGCTTCCATGAACTTCGGACGCCAGTCGAGCGCACCACGCTGGGCTGTGGCACTGCAGTTCGAGTACATCCAGTCCATTCCTTTTTCATCGACAAGTCTGATGAGGCTCTGGGTCAGTTCTTCAACGGTTTCATTGAAGGCTTCGGAGGGAGAATGACCATTTTCGCGAAGCACCTGGTACTGGGCATCCATAATACCTGCAAGAGCTCCCATAAGAACTCCCCGCTCTCCCGTAAGGTCAGAGTAGACCTCCTTTTCGAAAGTTGTTGGGAAGAGATATCCCGATCCGATAGCTATGCCGAGGGCAAGAATACGATCGGTTGCTCTGCCGGTAAAATCCTGGAAAACCGAATAGCTTGAGTTAATTCCTGTACCTGCCAGAAAATTCCGCCTTACGCTTGTGCCGGAACCCTTTGGCGCACAAAGTATGACATCAATGTTGTCCGGAGGGATTACTCCCGTGTGCTCCTTATATGTTATTGAAAAACCGTGTGAGAAATAAAGAGCATCTCCCTCATTCAGGCATGGCTTAATTCTGGGCCATAGTGTCCTCTGCGCTGCATCTGATACCAGATACTGGATGATGGTTGCCCTTTTTGCAGCTTCATCGACATCAAAAAGGTTCTCTCCCGGAACAAAACCGTCAGCTACGGCCTTGTCCCAGTCAGCCCTGAATTCCGGAGCCTGGCCTATGATTACATTTATACCGTTGTCTCTCATGTTAAGAGCCTGTGCCGGTCCCTGTACCCCGTAGCCGATAACTGCTATGGTTTCATTCTTAAGTACTTCTCGTGCCTTTTCCAGAGTGAATTCTTCCCTTGTTACAACATCTTCAAGGATTCCGCCAAAATCGATTTTTGCCATGGTATTAGTTTTTGTTTTATTTATGTCTTTCGTGTCTTGTTCTTTTTAGTCTTATTATTCCTATCGGTTGAGTGAAACTGCAATTAGTTATAGGAATCAAAGTTGTCGGGCCTCTGCTGATTTGCCTCATCCATCTCCTCAAGATAGGCATGAAGCTCCTTGACCTGCCTGGTTATGGCTACCCTGCCCGACCTTACAAATTGCAGAACCCCGCAAGGCTCAAGAAGATGCAGAAGGTCGTTGATCTGGGTCTTGTGCCCCGTCCTTTCAATCACCATGAACTCAGGGTGAACCTCCAGGATGCGTGCGTTATGGTCGCGGACAATGCGATCGATAAGGTTGCCCGACATAAGGCCCTTGGTCCTGACTTTATAAAGAGCCAGTTCCTGGTAAATTATTTCATCAGAGGTGTGGACAAAGACCTTAAGAACCTCAACAATCTTTTGCATCTGCTTTACCACCTTCTGTACCATCTCAGGGGTTGTCCTGACAACAAGCGTGAGAATTTGAACACCCTTTACCGCAGACTCTGAGGCCGTTATGCTTTCAATGTTTATTTGCCTTCTCGTAAGGATGATTGTTATCTGGTTCGTTATCCCTATGTGATCCTCCGAAAAGAGAGATATTGTAAATTCCTGTGTATTCATAATGACTGTTTTTTCAATTTTTTTATTGCTCCCTGCTCATTGCCCCCCAACCCCCGGCCCCCAAAAGGGGATTCTTCAAGAAACCTTCGGGGATTACCTCAGGGCATATTATTTGTAAGTTAGTGTTACTTCTGAAACTGAAGCCCCCGGTTCGATCATCGGAAGCACGTTAGCTTCCTTGTCTATCCTGACATCCAGTATATATGGTCCTTTTGAATCAAGCATATCCTTGATTGAATCCTTCAGTTCCTTTCTTTCTGTAACTGTTTTAGCCGGAATACCGTATCCTAAGGCAATTGTAACAAAATCAGGATTGACGAGCTCGGTTGATGCGTATCTTTTATCGAAAAACATGTCCTGCCATTGCCTAACCATCCCAAGAAATCCGTTGTTCAGTATGATTATTTTAACAGGTATCCCATAATGAAGAATTGTGCCCAGTTCCTGTATTGTCATCTGGAACCCTCCGTCGCCGATAAATGCCACTACCTGTTTACCGGGGTTTCCTGTTTTTGCACCGACTGCTGCAGGCAGACCAAACCCCATGGTTCCCATTCCTCCTGAAGTTACAAGGCTGTTGGGACTGGAAAATTTGAAGTATCGTGCCACCGACATCTGATTCTGGCCTACATCGGTTACGGCTATCGCGTCGCCCCCGGTTAGTTCCGAAACAAGCCTGACCACTTCTCCCATTTTTATCTTGCCTTCTGCAGGCATTGTTTCCGGTTTGATTACCTTTTCCTGTTCCATCCTGTCCAGAATCCGGAATTCCCTTATCCAGTTCTCATTATTCTTTTCGTGCACCAGCGGGATCAGGTGTTTAAGGACCTCACGTGCGTCATTGTTAATTTCGAGGTCGACTGTCACATTCTTGTTGATCTCTGCTTCATCTATCTCGATATGAATGATTCTGGCATTTTTTGCATATTTCTTCAGGTTGCCTGTCACCCTGTCGTCGAAACGCATTCCGATTGCAATGATCAGATCGGCTTCGTTGGTAAGGATGTTTGGAGCGTAATTTCCATGCATGCCGAGGTAGCCTGCGTAAAGGCGGTGAGCGGAGGGAAATGCTGAAAGGCCAAGCAGAGTCATCGCCACCGGAATCCCGGTTTTCTCTGCAAACTGCAAAAGCTCCTTTTCCGCCCTTGAGATAAGCACCCCATGTCCTGCAAGAATCAGAGGTTTTTCAGCATGGTTGATCATTATGGCCGCTGATTCTATAGCTCTTGTGCGTAAAGGGATGGTGGGATTATAACTTCTCAGGTAAGTGCATTTTTTGTAACTGAACTCAACTTTTTCGAACTGAGCATCCTTCGTTATGTCGATAAGTACCGGTCCGGGCCTGCCTGAACACGCTATGAAAAACGCTTTTGCCAGTGTATCAGGAATATCCTGGGCTTTTTTTACCTGGGCGTTCCATTTGGTCACGGGCATCGAGACCCCGATGATGTCGGTTTCCTGGAAAGCGTCAGTCCCGATCAGATTTGAGACAACCTGTGCAGTGACGAATACCATTGGGACGGAATCGAGGTAAGCATTGGCAATACCTGTTATAAGATTTGTAGCTCCGGGTCCGGATGTGGCAAAGCAAATGCCGGGTTTTCCTGTTACCATTGCATAAGCCTGGGCGGCATGTGCTGCACCCTGCTCATGACGTGTCAGAATATGGTGTAGCTTGTCCTGGTAGTCAAGAAGTTTGTCATACACCGGCATGATTGCTCCCCCGGGATAACCGAAAATTGTATTTACACCTTCCTCGACCAGGGCCCTGAGTATAGCCTCGGCACCGGTAATTATCTCATGTCCGTTAGTGGTTTCAGCAACCTTTGCTTTTTCTTTCTTTGTCTTCATCTGACTCAAATTAGCTTAATAAATGTATCTCCTGTATTAACCCGCTTTCTTCAATTTACTATCCTTACGGCTCCCTTGTCTGCTGAACTTACCATTTTTGAGTAGGCCCGGAGTGAAGATGGAATTTCCCGTTTTCTATTTTTCGGATTAAATGCATATTCGCCTTTTTGTTTTTCTTCATTGAATCTCAGTTCAAGTTCATCATCCGGCAGGATGACATTGATTTTCCTTGACTTAACATCTATTTCTATTAAATCACCGTTCCGGATGAGTGCAATTTCTCCTTCGGCAGCGGCCTCAGGCGATAAGTGCCCGACCGACAGTCCTGAGGTACCCCCGGAAAACCGTCCGTCGGTTATCAGGGCGCATTTCTTGTCGAGCA
>JAFGXK010000194.1 GCA_016936695.1 Bacteroidales bacterium
GCTAGAAAAACGAAGAAAATTAAGTAAATATTGCGGAAAACCAGATAAGACAGTAAAGATAATCAGGAGAGTATCCTGTCATAAAAATCATTATAGGTATCGAGGTATACTGCTTCGTCCTGGAATGGAAGCACCGGCTTGCCTATTGAAGTGAGGTGTTTTTTAAGTTCAGGGTTTATCTCCTCGCTGCCGACGATGACTGCATCGGAATATTTTATTGCCAGTTTCGAGATGTTTATGAAATCGGGGGTTTTAATTAGTTTGAGGCTTTCGCCGTCAATCCCGTCATATCTCAGCTTATCGGCGAAATTAGTCCTGAATGGAACCTTGAAATCATTGTTGTAAACTGAATAGATGATCTTGTAATTATGGAACAGGGGATCATCATTGTAGATGCTTCTGAGATATACCGGAACGAGAGAGGTCATCCATCCGTGGCAATGAACAAGGTCGGGAGCCCATCTCAGTTTTTTCACCGTTTCAATAACTCCCCGGGCAAAGAAGAGGGCGCGTTCGTCATTATCCTCGAATTCACGACCTGCCGCATCGTTTACCGTATGTTTCCGCTGGAAATAATCATCATTGTCGATAAAGTAGACCTGCATCCGGGCCGACTGGATTGATGCGACCTTTATAATAAGAGGGTGATCGGTATCGTCTATGATCAGATTCATCCCGGAAAGCCTTATCACTTCATGCAGCTGGTTCCTTCTTTCATTGATACTTCCATACCTTGGCATGAAGGTCCTGATTTCCTTTCCCCTTTCCTGAATGCCCTGCGGAAGATATCTTCCTATCTTCGATAACTTGGTTTCATTTAAATATGGTGTTATCTCCTGCGAGATGAACAGTACTTTTTTGCTTTCCATTTACTCTCCCGGATATGCCATTCCTTAACAAAGTGCAAAGATAATAATAAAAAATGACAATATAATCAACACATTGGATAAGCATTCTCCCCGACTTTCGTATATATTTTATTTCCTGCCTCCCGGCACCATTTATTTTATTTTCTTTTAGGTTTGCAAAAAATATTTGTTTTATGGAAACAGTCCGGACCGTTCGTAAGCTTCGCACGGCACTCAGGTCGGCAAAGTTGTCGCCTGTGGGGTTTGTGCCAACCATGGGTGCGCTTCACAAGGGGCACCTGTCGCTGGTAAGTAATGCAACGGAGAGCTGTCCGGTTGTTGTAGTAAGTATCTTTGTCAACCCGACCCAGTTCAACGACAGGAACGATCTGAAAAATTATCCCCGTACACCGGAAAGCGATCTTGATTTGCTTAGAGGTGTGATGAGGGAAAGGGATATTGTTTTCATGCCGGAGGACAAGGAGATCTATCCGGAGGAGGACAGCCGCGACTTCCGGTTCGGGAACCTCGACAATGTTATGGAAGCGCTTCACAGGCCGGGTCACTTCAATGGGGTTGCTCAGGTAGTAAGCAGACTTTTTGACATTGTGAAGCCGGACAAGGCCTGGTTCGGACAGAAGGACTTCCAGCAGCTTGCAGTGATAAGGGAACTGGTTAAACAAACGGGAAACAAGGTGGAAATTATAGGCAATCCCATTATCAGGGAGGATGACGGGCTTGCAATGAGCAGCCGAAACCGGCTTCTTGATCCGGAACTCAGGGCAAAAGCCGGAATAATTTATTCAGCGCTCTCCGATGCTGCCATCATGATTATGGATAACGATATTCCGGCCATCAGGGAACATGTAATAAAGAAAATAGAAAATGCCGGAGGCTTCAGCGTCGAATACTATGAAATTGCCGACGACATTGAGCTGAAACCGCTGCACACGAAAAATGAAATGGAAAGGGGGAAACGATATTACGGATGCATTGCGGTGAAAGCCGGGAACATCAGGTTGATAGATAATGTCGAATTACCGGTGATGTGAATCAAAAGGTTATTAACTTTGCACCCAGTAACAACTAATCGACTTCACAGAATGCATATTGAAGTGCTTAAATCCAAGATCCACAGGGTGAAGGTCACCGAAGCCAACCTTAACTATATGGGAAGCATCACCATTGACGAGGATCTTATGGACGCCGCCGGTCTTATAGAGAATGAGAAGGTTCTGGTCGTCAATGTCAATAATGGTGAAAGGCTCGATACCTACGTCATCAGGGGAGAAAGGGGATCGGGCATAATAAGCCTCAACGGCGCTGCTGCCCGAAAAGCTCAGATTGACGACATCCTGCTGATAATGTCATTTGCATCAATGGATTTTGAGGAGGCAAAAAAATTCCGGCCACGTATCATTTTCCCCGATGCCAGTACAAATAAACTGATCTGAGCTTGAGGAAGACATTAATACAGGCCGCCAAAGTCATTGCATTTCTGGCTGCAGGCATCCTGCTTCTTTGGATTGCTTTCAGGACTGTTGATTTTGAATCGCTCAAGGAGAGCCTTGTCGGCGCAAATTATCAATGGCTGATAGTATCCATTTTTTTCGGGCTTATAGCTTACCTCAGCAGGGCTCGAAGGTGGATGATCCTGATCAATCCCCTCGGATATCATCCCGGATTCGGGAACACCTTTCATTCGATGATCATGGGATACCTGGCAAACCTTGCCCTTCCCAGGGTCGGTGAGATTACGAGATGCGTGACTCTCGGCAAAAAGGAAAACATCCCTGTCGACCAGCTGGTGGGAACAGTAGTACTTGAACGTACCATCGACCTGCTTTCAATGCTTGTCATCATGTTCGGCGTATTCTTTACAAGCGGATCGAAGATCAGGGACTACCTGAACGAGGCAATCATGGTGCCTTTCAGGGAGAAAGTGCTTTCTTCATTCGGTTCAACCTGGATACTCTGGGCGATCTTCATAACTTTGTCAGTTTTCTCGCTTTACCTGTTGATCCGGTATAAAAAGAAACTCCGGACGATACGTTTCTTCTCGAAGATGTTCGATATTGCCAAAGGGGTTATCAACGGATTCCGGACTATTCTCAGGCTTAAAAGAGGCTGGGAATTCATATTTCACACAATACTAATCTGGTTCAGCTATGCAATGATGACCTGGGTTGTAGTATTCAGTCTTGAAAGCACCTCGCATCTGTCATTCGGGAACTCTCTCTTCATCCTTGTCATTGGAAGTCTGGCAATGTCGGCGCCGGTTCAGGGAGGCATGGGTGCCTTCCATTATTTTGTGTCAAGGGGAATCGCTTTCGTCGAAGGTGTAAGCATCGAGGACGCCTCGGCTTATGCCATTCTCACCCATGAATCGCAGCTTCTTCTTGTTCTGGTGCTTGGAGGACTGGCGTTCTGGGTGCTCTCAGGAAGGAACCGAAAAGAAATAAATGATGGCTAAGCCAAAGACAGTTTTCGTTTGCCAGAATTGCGGGGCGGAGTCCCCGAAATGGATAGGGAAATGTCCTGTATGCAAGGAATGGAACACCTACCACGAAGAAATCATTGCGCCAGTCTCTACGCATGAAAGGACCTATCTTCAGGGGATGGGGAAAAAAAAGCCCGAGCTTCTCATCAATGTCAGTTCTGATGAGCAGAACAGGCAGAAGACAGGTGTTGCCGAGCTCGACAGGTTGCTTGGAGGCGGCATAGTTCCCGGATCGCTTATCCTGCTCGGGGGCGAACCGGGAGTCGGCAAATCGACACTTGCGCTGCAGATTGCTCTTGCGCTTGCAGAGAAAAAGGTTCTTTACGTTTCAGGAGAGGAAAGTGAGGAACAGATCAGTCTCAGGGCCAAAAGGATAAAGAAAGCAAATCCGGCCTGCTATATTTACAGCGAGACCGACCTCGAGAATATTCTTGTCCAGGCAGACAACATTAAACCGGAACTCATAATAGTTGATTCGATCCAGACCATTCATACTGGGATACTCGATTCCTCAGCCGGAACCGTTTCGCAGGTAAGGGAATGTTCAGCCAGTCTTCTCAAGTATTCAAAGATTACCGGGACCCCGGTTATTCTGATCGGACATATAACAAAGGACGGCACACTTGCAGGGCCGAAAGTACTGGAACATATAGTGGATGTAGTTCTCTACTTCGAGGGTGACAACAATTACATATACCGTCTGCTGAGGTCGGTGAAGAACAGGTTTGGCTCAACTTCGGAGCTTGCCATATTCGAGATGGCCGGCGACGGACTGAGGGAAGTGGCCAATCCTTCGGAGATGTTCATCAATCAGCACGACGATCAGCTGAGCGGCATCTCAATAGCAGCAACCATCGATGGGATCAGGCCTTTTCTCATAGAGACCCAGGCTCTGGTTAGCAGCGCTGTTTACGGGACACCGCAGCGAAGTTCAACGGGCTTCGACATACGCCGGCTCAACATGCTTCTGGCAGTTCTCGAAAAGAGGGCAGGTTTCAGGCTGGGTGTAAAGGATGTGTTCCTTAACATCACCGGAGGCATAAAAGTGGATGATCCGGCAATTGACCTTGCGGTTATCACCTCCGTTCTGTCGTCAAACCTCGATATCCCTGTAGGAAAGGATGTCTGTTGTTCCGGGGAGGTCGGGCTCTCAGGTGAGATAAGACCTGTCTCACGGGTGGAGCAAAGGATCAGGGAAGCGTCCAAAATGGGATTCAGGAGGATTTACATCTCCAGGTTCCACAGAAACCTGTCGGTAAAAGGGCTTGATATCGAGATTATACCTGTCGGCAAGGTGGAAGAACTTGTAAGGTCGCTCTTCAGCTGACTCCGATTAATATCTTTCCCTGATATATCCGCCTCTTCTGGAGCTTTCTCTCTTTGCCTTATCGCAATCGAGTTCGATACTGAAATTGGCAGGGCGTTCAAACTCATCTGACTGCATCGCGGCGAACAGCGGGTCGTTGTACAACTTCTTCAGGAAGATACCGAACACCGGGAGCGACATTGCAGCTCCCTGTCCTTCGCTGAGAGTCTCGAAATGAATTGACTGGTCTTCCCATCCGCTCCACACCCCCCCGACAAGATTTGGGGTGACTCCCATGAACCATCCGTTGGCATTGTTCTGAGTGGTTCCCGTTTTGCCTCCGATCTGATTCAGCATAAGATAGGGTTCTCTTCTGAGCCTGTTGCCGGAACCTATCAGTACCACCCCCTGGAGCAGGTCAAGCATAAGGTAAGCCTGTTCCTCGCTAAGGACCTCTTCAATCTGCTGGGTAAACCTCGAGACCACATTTCCGTTCTTATCCTCAATGCGGGTGACGTACAGGGGTCTGGTATAAACACCCCTGTTGGCATAGGTGGAATAGGCGCCCACCATCTCCTCGAGCTTGATATCAGAGGTTCCCAGGAATATTGATGGGACAGGATCGATGAAGCTTCTGACACCCATTCTCTTCATCAGGTCTACAACTGCCGAGGGTCTGAACATCTGCATCACCCAGGCCGAGATATAATTTTCGGACTGGGCCAGTCCCCATTTGAGGGTTACCATCTTGCCATGATATTCCTTGGGCCCTGAGCTTCTTGGTATCCATGGCACCGAGTCGCCGGGGAGATCGAACGAACGCGGGATATTCTCCACCTCATCGCATGGAGTGTAGCCATTCTGCATGGCAACAGTATAAAGGAAGGGCTTGATTGTACTTCCAACCTGTTTTCTCTGCTGGGTTACGGCATCCCATTTGAAATACCTGAAGTCGGGTCCTCCGACATAAGCCTTTATATGTCCCGAATGCGGATCCTCGACAAGAAATGAAGAGCGGATGAAATACTTGTAATACCGGACCGAGTCGTAAGGTGTCATGATAGTATCAACCTCTCCTCTCCACGAAAAAACCTTCATGGGTACTTCGGTGTTGAAGGCAAGCATAATTGAATCCTCGGGTACGCCCCTTGCCCTCATCATAATATATCTTTCACTGTCCTTTACCGACCTCATTATCAGGTCATCCACCTGTTTTTTAGAAATATCATTGGAGTATGGAGGGTTTCTGAAATCCTTTGCCCGTTTAAGAAATCCGGGCTGAACATCCTTTGACAGGTGTTCAGTAACTGCCTCCTCGGCATACTTCTGCATCCGGGAGTTGATGGTGGTATAAATTTTCAGGCCGTCCTTGTAGATATCGTAGTTTGAACCGTCGGGCTTTTTGTTCTTGTTGCACCAGCCGTAAAGAGGGTTGTTGTTCCATTCCCACAGAGCATCCTCGTATGAAGATTCCCTTTCATACCTGTTACGGTCAGGCTCAGGTCTTCTCATTATATTCCTCAGATACTCCCTGAAATAGGTTGCCAGTCCTGTATTATGGTCTTCAATACTGAAATCGAGTTCGATCGGGAGAATTTTAAGGGAATCGGCTGTCCGGGGATGCAGATAGCCGTATTTTGCCATCTGGGATAACACTATGTTTCTTCTGGCGAGCATTCTCTCGGGAAATCTCCTGGGATTGTATGCACTGGAATTCTTTAGCATTCCTATCAGGACAGCTGCCTCCTCAACCTTAAGGGAATCAGGTGTAGTATTAAAATAGACCCTTGCAGCCGATCTTATTCCTATAGCCTGATAAAGGAAGTCGTATTTATTAAGGTACATGGCAATGATTTCCTCCTTGGTATAGCTCCTTTCCAGCTTCACAGCCGTCTGCCATTCCTTGAACTTGGATACTCCAAGCCTTATCTGCCGGGTTATTCTGGACACCTTTGCGGTATCGCGCGGATAGAGGTTTTTAGCAAGCTGTTGTGTTATGGTGCTTCCACCTCCGGTATTCTGTCCGAGCATTATTGTGCGGATGATAGCCCTTCCAAGCCCCCTGATGTCAATTCCCGAATGCCTGTAATACCTTATGTCTTCAGTGGCAATGAGGGCATCGACGAGATAGGGTGAGAGATCCTTGAAATCGGTCCAGGTACGGTTTTCTATGCTGATTTTACCCAGAAGCACCCCGTCCTCGGAATACACTTCAGCCGCCAGGTTATATTCGGGATTCTCGAGTTCGGTGAACGACGGCATGGGTCCCAGTTTTCCTCGCGATATGAGTACAAACAGGATTACAGTAATAATGAATGGTATCGAAAAGATCGACCAGAACCAGATCAGGTATTTCCTGTTTGTTGATTCACCTTTCATTAGCTTCAACAGTTTGCCCAAAAATAGTAATTAATAAAGAATCTTAACCGATTATTTTGAAGATTGGGACCTAAATGATTTACTTTGTCGTGTTTTTTGAATGAGCTAAACCAATCCTGCATGATCGAAAATCTAGTAATTGTTGAGTCCCCGGCTAAGGCTAAAACCATTGAAAAGTATCTCGGGAAGGATTTCCGGGTTGTTTCGAGTTTCGGACATATCAGGGATCTTAAGAAGAAGAATCTCGGCATCGATATCGAAAATGACTTCGCGCCCGAGTATGAAATACCTAAAGAAAAGGCAAAAGTTGTAGGCGAGCTCCGGAAGGCTTCTGCCGAATCTAAAATTGTATGGATAGCCTCTGACGAGGACCGTGAGGGGGAAGCCATTGCATGGCATCTGGCCTGTGTCCTCAACCTTGATCTTGAAACCACCAGGAGGATAGTGTTCCATGAGATCACCCATGATGCCATCACCAATGCCATCATGAATCCCAGGAATGTCGACATGAACCTGGTCCATTCACAGCAGGCGAGGCGTATTCTCGACAGGATTGTAGGATTTGAGATATCTCCTGTTCTCTGGAAAAAAGTTCAGCCTGCGTTGTCGGCCGGGAGGGTTCAGTCGGTTGCTGTCAGGCTTATCGTCGAAAGGGAAAGGGATATTATCGCTTTCAAAAGTGAATCGTCATTCCGCGTAAACGGAATATTCAGTACAGAAAAAGGGACCGGGGAGAACAGTATTATAAAGGCTGAGGCCGTAAAGAAATTTCCCGATGAGAATGAGGCCGGGAAGTTCCTCGAATTGTGTGCTGCCTCTCTGTACAAGGTCTCGGCAGTGACCGTGAAACCAGGGACTCGCTCCCCTGCTCCTCCATTCACCACTTCCACGCTCCAGCAGGAAGCCTACAGAAAGCTGGGGTTCTCGGTATCACAGACGATGGCGGTTGCCCAGAAGCTCTACGAAGGAGGTAAGATAACCTACATGAGGACCGACTCCACCAATCTTTCAAAACTGGCCCTCGCAAAATCGCGCGAGGTGATTGTAGCGGAATACGGCGAAAAATATTCGAAGACAAGGCAGTTCAGGACAAAATCGAAAGGAGCACAGGAAGCCCATGAGGCAATCAGGCCGGCCTATCCCGACGTGTCTTCAGTATCAGGCAACCAGAATGAAAAAAGGCTTTATGAGCTGATATGGAAAAGGACGATTGCCTCACAGATGGCTGACGCCGAAGTAGAAAGGACCACCATTTCAATTGAAATGAACAATTCTCCCGTTCTGTTTTCTGCAACAGGAGAGGTTGTCAAGTTTGACGGATTCCTCAAGGTCTATACCGAATCGACTGACAGTGAGAACGGTGATGATGAAAAGTCGATCATACCTCCTGTAAAAACCGGGATGCCCCTGTTCTACGAAACGATTACCGCAACACAGAAATACACTGCTCCACCTCCCCGCTATACTGAAGCAAGCCTTGTCAAGAAACTCGAGGAACTTGGTATCGGAAGGCCTTCAACCTATGCACCTACAATCTCCACTATTCAGAAAAGGGGATATGTAATGCGGGAGGACAGGCCGGGCGAAAAACGGCAGATAAGAATTATCTCGCTCTCAAAAGGCAAGCTGTCGGTTACAGCAAAAACTGAAGTGGCCGGAAAGGAAAAATCAAAGCTGTTTCCCCAGGATATAGGAATGATGGTGAGTGATTATCTTGTTGAGAATTTTCCCGAGATCGTCGATTACAATTTCACTGCAGAAGTAGAGGAACAGTTTGACAGGATAGCTGAAGGGAAACTGAAGTGGACCGTGATGCTTGAGAAATTCTACAACCCTTTCCATAAAACCATTGAAAGCGCACTGGAGAAGAAGGTCCGCAAGACCGGTTCAAGACTACTGGGAACACATCCCGAAACCGGGGAACCGGTTTCTGTAAAAATGGGAAGGTTCGGCCCTGTGGCACAGATAGGTGATACGGATAACGGAGGGAAACCCCGGTTTGCCAGCCTCGCCAAGGATCAGCTCCTTGAAACCATAACCCTTGAGGAGGCTCTTAATCTCTTCAGGCTTCCCAGGTCGCTCGGAATGCACGAAGGCAGCGAACTGGTTGTCGGAATCGGCAGGTTCGGACCTTATGTGAGATACGCAGGCAAGTTCTTTTCGTTAAAGAAGGGGGTTGACGATCCCTACACAATAGAAGCCGGAAGGGCGGTTGAGCTCATCAGGGAAAAAGGGGAAAGCGACAGGAAGAAAGTTATAAAGGATTTCGGTGAGATTCAGCTTCTGAACGGAAGGTACGGGCCGTATATCACAAAGGATAAGAAGAATTACAGGATTCCGAAGGGGACCAATGCTGAAAAGCTGACCCGGGAGGAGTGTGCTGCAATAATTGAAAAAGCTGAAAAAACCAGGAAAAGCACTGATTAGACTATGATCAACCTTAAAGACTATTTTGATCCTGTTAGCATTGAAAAGCATGGCCTGGAGAATCTCTCAGGCAATGCCGGTTTCCCTCACAACACGGTTATACATACCGAGAATATCACAATAAGTGATTTGAGCAATTTCAGGGTAGTCCTTATTGGTGTGCCCGACGGCCGCAACTCACCTGATCCGGGCTCATCGGCTGCTCCCGATGTTATCAGGCAGCAGCTTTACAGTCTTGCCAGGATTCCCGGGAAAACCAAAATGGCCGATCTGGGAAACATGAAGCAGGGAATGTCATTCGCCGATACAATTGCAGGTCTCACTGACGTGCTCACAGGGCTAATCAGCGAAAACATCTTCCCAGTTATAATCGGTGGAAGCAGCGCGCTTGTAACCGCCATCGACAGATCTTTCACGCTTCTGAACAGTGGGTACACCCTCCTTTCAGTGGACCCCCGGATCGATTACAGCAACAATCCCGATTCGTTCGATTCCATGAATTACCTTAATAAGATTACCGGGAACAGTAAAAGCACCTTCAGACACTATATTAATATAGGTTATCAGACCTATCTCAACGATCAGCAGGTGCTCAACAGGTTTTCAAGGCGTCATTCGGAGATGGTGAGGATAGGAGATGTAAGGCAGGCTGTTTATCTCATGGAACCTCTTTTCAGGGATTCGGATGCCGCGGTATTTGACATTTCGGCGGTAAGGCAGTCGGATGCACCCGGAACTGCAATGCCCTCACCCAACGGATTCTATGGTGAGGAGATATGCCTTCTCGCCAGATATGCAGGGATATCAGACAATCTTAAGGTGTTCGGGCTTTTCGATGTAAATCCGGGGCTCGACAACAGGAATCAGACAACCGGACTGGCAGCCCAGATCCTCTGGTTTTTACTGGAGGGCTTTTCGCAGAAGCAGTATGAGACTCCGCTGCTGAGCAACAACAACACTGGCAGGTTCATCAGGTATCATGTCAGGCTGACCGACCTTGAGGAGGATCTTATCTTTGTAAAGAGCAATCTGACCGAGAGGTGGTGGATCGAATTAAAGGATGAAAACAATCAGAACACATATATTTCCTGCTCTCACGACGACTACCTGAAAGCCAACAGGAATGAGGTTCCTGACAAATGGGTTCTGGCTTCGGGGAGATTAAAATCCTGATACCTCAAATATTTTCTGTTCTTTCACGTTTTCTGGAATATTTGGAATATTCTTTGTGGATAACAGATCAGGAATGTTTAAAAATTTCGGGCTCTCCCTAACGGGTTTGTATACTTTTATTTTTTTTGTGTTACTTTATAAGTTCAACTAATGAGCTTAACCCACTTATCATAATAAAAAAGTGAAAAAGTCAGCCACGTTATTCCTGTTCTTCCTGCTTGCAGTTGCCCCGGGCTACTCACAGCAGGATCCCATAACCAGCAATTACATGTTTAACACCCTGTCCTTCAATCCGGGTTATGCCGGAACTTCGGGTATGATATGTGCGACCGCCCTCAACCGACAGCAATGGGTAGGTTTCGATGGTGCACCTTCGACCACTGTATTTAATATAAGTGCGCCGGTTGCGCCTTTCGGTATAAGCAGCGGAGTCGGGCTGATGGTTCAGAATGATATGCTTGGATTCGACAAGGATATAAATATTGCTCTTTCCTATGCTTACATTGCTGATATTGGAATGGGCAAGCTTGGAATCGGGATCAATGCCGGCATGTTCAATATGACTCTCGATCCGGAATGGTCAATACCTTCGGGTGATGTTTTCACTCCCCCGTCGGGCGATCCGCTAATCCCCGAAGGAAAGGAGAGTTCAGTGAACTTCGATGCAGGGCTGGGTGTTTATTATACTACTGATAAATATTATGCAGGAATATCGGTGACACATATCAATCAGCCCGAGGTGAAATTCACAAAGGGAGTATCATACATAAGCAGGCACTACTATGCAACAGCCGGCTATATACTTCAGCTTCCCAATCCGTCGCTTGAGCTGTTGCCATCATTCTTTGCCATCAGCGACGGAAAAGCAATACAATTTTCTGCAACTTCTCTGGTAAGATACAATAAAAAGGCATGGGGGGGCGTTTCTTACAGACCAGGTGACGCACTGGTGGGAATTGTTGGGATTGAATTGTTTAATGGTATCAGAGTCGGATACGCTTACGACTTCCCGGTCTCGGATATCAGAAAAAACAC
>JAFGXK010000195.1 GCA_016936695.1 Bacteroidales bacterium
AAAATAGATGAAATCCTCGAACTCATTGAGAAAAAGGAATGGAAGGCACTGAGGACCGAGTTATCAGGACTGGAAAGCCTTGATATCGCTGAAATAATTGAGGAGTTATCCCCGGGCGATGACATCCTGATTTTCCGCTTATTATCAAGTACGCAGGCAAAGGAAACATTCCAGCTGCTTTCTCACGATAAACAGGAACAGGTCATTGAAGGCATCGCAAAATATACCCAGAAATTATCTTCTCTGCTGAACGACCTTGACCCGGATGACAGGACGGCTTTCTTTGAGGAGTTGCCGGGGCAGGTCTCACAGCGTCTTATTCAGCTGCTTTCACCTGAAGAACGTAAAATTACCATTCAGCTGCTGGGTTATCCGGAAGAAAGTATCGGAAGGCTTATGACCCCGGAATTTGTTGCGGTAAAAGTCCATTACACAGTTGCCCAAACAATCGAACATATTAGAAAATTTGGTCATAATTCAGAAACGTTAAATGTGATTTACATTGTTGATGACGACTGGAAGCTTATTGATGATATCAAGATCAGGGAGATCCTTCTTGCTGATCCTGAACAGTCGATCAGTGAGTTGCTGGATCAACGATTTATTTCATTAAACGCATATAATGACCAGGAGACTGCAATCCGTGTTTTCAAGGACCACGACAGGATTGCTCTGCCTGTAACCGATTCGGACGGAGTCCTTCTGGGAATTGTGACTTTTGATGATATCATGGACGTGGAAGAAGAAGAGGCCACTGAGGACTTTCACAAATTCGGGGCCTTTCAGAATGCGATACTAAATCCACTGAAGGCGAAGGCCACCCAGATGTATCAAAAGCGAATTCTCTGGCTGACAATTCTGGTTTTCATGAATATCTTTGCAGGTGCCGCCATATCGCATTTTGAAAATGTTATCCAGTCAATGGTATCGCTTATGTTCTTCCTTCCTTTCCTCATTGGCAGCGGCGGTAATGCCGGTTCCCAGTCGGCCACACTCATGATCAGGTCACTGGCCACAGGTGATGTGGAAGCAAGCGACTGGTTTAAACTTCTGGGGAAAGAATTTCTTGTGTCATTTATGCTGGGAATAACAATGGCGGCCGGCGTTTCGCTGATAGCCGGCTTCAAATCGCCTGAGATTATTTTTGTCGTGGCAACAACGATGGTAATTACAGTAATGGCTGGAAGCCTGATCGGTCTGACAATCCCGTTCATTTTTACAAGACTGAAAATTGACCCGGCAACCGCAAGCGCTCCTCTGATTACTTCACTTGCCGACATAACCGGGGTATGGATCTATTTCTCGATTGCAGCGAAGTTTTTTGATGTCGCTTAAATCTGCCCGGACATACTGCAAGACCGTGAAAACCGTCATTGAAAAGATACTCGCCGGCTAGTTAGGGAGAAATTAAGAATCTGAGATCAGGAGGCTATAATTTATTCCTCCTGCCAGTGCATAAGCTCTGAAAAAAATTACCGTCTTTGTAAATAAGAATCTCACCTGACCGGCCGTCACAGATCCCGGTATCGGCACCAATAACCTTATTGCCAAATAATGAATTGATTGTAACGTTAGGAGTATGTCCAACGACTATATGCTTCATGCCGTAAAAATCAAGAATATTGTCTATTGAATTCTCACAGAAACCGGGATCATGAAAATACCCCCTGTACCACAGAGGGCCATGGTTTCCATTAAGCAGCCTGAAAGACTCACTTTTATTAATCTTGTAAAGGTTTTTACCTAAGATCTTTTCTGTGAATATCCTGTTTATTTTCCTTATATCCATTTTTTGTTGAACCATCTCATCTGAAATACCACCATGGACAAACATGATATCATCAATTGTAATGATTACCGGTTTTGAACGGAGCCACTTGCCAAGTACGGAAAGGTCAGAAAAGTGATCAGCATAATCCTTATTCGAATATGATGCGGACCTGGCATATTTTGGACTTGCATAGCACAGGTCATTCCGGAGCGCCATGAATTCATGGTTCCCAAGCAAAACATGAACCTTTCCTCCAGCCTTTTCAGCCTGTATTTCAAGTCCGAACAAATGCCAGAGTACCTCTGTCACCATATCTCCCCTGTCGAACATATCACCGAGTATAACCAGATGTCCCTTCCCGAAATTCCAGTTCAGGTCGTCATCAATAATTCCGGTAACTTTCAGCAGATCGGTATAAACAGGGTAGTTCCCATGAATATCGCTTATTACGGCAATACTGTCAGCATTAAGGTATTTCTGATCATGATTGGGCCTTAGAAGAAAAGCTTTAATCAGATCATCATAGGTGAAGGACAGATTGAATTTCCTGCTGAATTTGCTGAAGTTTTCCGGACCGATGAACGCTTCCATGAAAACGCTGTTTTGTATCCACTCTGCCTTCAGCTTATCGTTTACCCGATATATATGAGGACCGTCATTAACAGGCTTATTACCAGTGACGCCCTGGCTTAGGTAAGCTCCTGTTCCGTGACTGAGAAACAATCCAAATATGATCAGTATGAGCTGGTTCATTTCGTCTGGATAACTATATTCAGCCACAGCACGTAATTCCGGTGAATACTATTTCCTGTTCAATTATTTAACATCCAAAGATGCTGAATTGTTTTTTAAATCCTACTGATTTTTCAACTGTTGTCAGGCAAATCAGTCCTGGCTGATTTGCCGGGAAAAATGTTCACCTGTTAATCAATGCTGTGCCGTTTTATATTATAACAATCTCACTTCATGATTTATTATTGATATTACCTGAAAAATCACCAAATACAGCCTTTCACGTGTTCATGAATCCGTAACTATTGCAGCGGAATGGTGAAAGCTTTATATATTTGCTAATGTTACAATGCAAGCACAGATCCAGGAACATTTTGCAAAACATTCTGATCCCTGAAAAAATATGAAAATTCTGCTGACAGGAGCCACGGGCTACATTGGACAGAGGCTGATCCCAGTTCTGCTCGACGAAGGTCATGAAGTGATCTGCTGTGTGCGTGACAAGGCCAGGTTTAACGGAGGAAAGTTCAGATCCAATGTCTTGTCTGTTATAGAAACGGATTTTTTAAAGCCTTCAACCCTGCAAAATATCCCGCCGGATATTGATGCCGCTTATTATCTCATTCACTCGATGTCGTCATCCAAGGGCGATTTCGGGAAAATGGAAGAGATCTCAGCAATCAATTTCAGGGACCGGATTCAGGAAACCGGAGCAAGGCAGGTAATCTACCTGAGCGGCATTGTTAATGAGGAAGTGCTTTCAAAGCATCTTTCGAGCCGAAGAAATGTTGAAGAAATTCTCGGATCGGGGACCTATTCCCTTACAACGCTCAGGGCCGGAATAATAATCGGTTCCGGCAGCGCTTCATTTGAAATAATCCGCGACCTTGTTGAGAAGCTTCCTGTAATGGTTGCCCCCAGGTGGCTCAACACCCGTTCGCAGCCAATAGCCATTAGGAATGTAATTGAATTTCTTTCAGGGGTCCTGCTGAATGGGCAAACCTTCGGCAACAGCTACGATATCGGGGGTCCCGACATTCTTACATACAAACAAATGTTAAAGGGGTTTGCCAGAGTAAGGGGGCTCAGACGCTTTATCGGGACAGTCCCGGTAATGACTCCCAAGCTATCGTCATACTGGCTCTACTTCATAACCTCAACATCGTACCATCTTGCACAGAATCTTGTTGACAGCATGAAGGTGGAAGTAATTTGCAGGGAGAACAACCTGAAAGAACTTCTTTCTGTTAATCCTGTAAGCTATGAAGATGCGATAAGGGAGGCTTTTGAAAAGGTTGAAATGAATCAGGTCCCATCGAGCTGGAAAGATGCACTTACATCGGATACCCTGAATGCAGGTATTGCCAGATATGCCGAGGTGCCCGTGCACGGGTGCTTTTCCGACTACAGGAAACTTCCGGTGTCCGACGTGGAGAAATCACTTGAAAGAATATGGTCAATAGGAGGAGCAACGGGCTGGTATTATGGCAACTGGCTCTGGGGAATTCGGGGATTCATCGATAAGCTCAGCGGCGGGGTGGGATTAAACAGAGGCAGGAAAAACAAGAATGACATCTCGGCGGGTGAGACACTTGATTTCTGGCGTGTATTGATTGCCGACAAAAATGAAAAAAGGCTGTTGTTGTTCGCTGAAATGAAACTGCCCGGTGAGGCCTGGCTGGAGTTCCGGATCGACGATGAAAACTTCCTGCATCAGACTGCCACTTTCAGGCCCCTCGGCTTGTGGGGCAGATTATACTGGTACAGTGTTCTGCCGCTCCATGCATTTATTTTCAGGGGACTGATAAGAAACATTGCAGGGGAATGAAAGTACATTCAGTAAAAACAAGATTTTATTTTTTACTGACATCAATATTTTTGTTTTGCCTGACTGTCAATGTGTTCCCACAAAGATATGATATCGGGAAATTATCGGTCAAATTCATTGATGGTGAGCGGGGCAACAGGAGAGTTCCGGCAGATATTTATTTCCCGGTTGATTCGGTCAGGAATAATATTGATACGGCACTGACTACATCCGAAAAATTCCCGGTTATATGCTTCGGACATGGATATCAGATTTCAGGAAGATGGTACTCCCATATCAATGAAATTCTTGTACCCCGGGGATATATTTTAATATTTCCCGGAAGTGAAGCAGGTATGTTCCCCTCTCATAAGGCTCTTGCGAAAGACATGAATTTTGCATTAAGTGAAATTAATAAGCTTAATCTGGATAAAGCATCCCCATTGTTTAACCGGATTGACACGGTTAAATGCATGATGGGACACAGTATGGGAGGAGGTTCATTATTCCTTGCCGCGAAACAAAACAGGGACGTCAGGGCTATTGTGGCGCTGGCGCCTTATGATACAAGACCTTCTGCCATACAAGCAGCTTCTTCAGTAATTGTGCCTACCCTTATCTTTGCCGGGAGCAGTGATTGTATAACTCCTCCGGATAAACATCAGTTGCCTGTTTATAATTCGTCAGCAAGCCACGACAAAATATATGTTCTTATAAAAGGAGGCACTCACTGT
>JAFGXK010000196.1 GCA_016936695.1 Bacteroidales bacterium
CCTTGCCAGCCTGTAGAGAGTTATCTGAATGGAGGTCACATAAGGATCGATTGACGCCTCCCTCAGCAGATCAATAAAGTGTTCGAAGGGATGATAGGGGAAGAAAAGCATAACATCCTTTTTGTTAATGGCCGAAAGGATGCTTTTCCCGGGAGTTATGTCCTTGTGATGGATGTGCCTGAACGGTTCGTAGTAGAATTTTTTCTTGCCGAACTGGGGGAATCTCATGAAATCCTTGAAGTTATGATACCTATTGCCCGGTATAAGTGCATCGTCGACCCCGAAGTTCAGGAGTTTTGTGAGCATCTTCAGCATATCCCTGGGCATCTCTCTGTCGTAAATGAACCTTACGGGGCTCCCGTGCTTCCTTTGCTGAATGCTCCGGGATATCTTTTCAATGTAGCTTTCGGAGATATCATCGGTAAGTTCAAGTTCCGCATCTCGTGTCAGTTTGATAGTGTAAGCCCTGATCTCATCAAAATCAAAGATGAAGAAAATGTCTTTCAGGCCAAACCTGATAATATCCTCTAGGAATATCAGGTACCTGTTTTCATCCTTTTCCGGAAGGACGACCAACCTCGGCAGTACGTCGGTGGGAACCTCAAGAAGTGCAAATTTGCTCTTTTCAACATTTTTTTTCGACAAGGAAATTGCAAGGTATATTGCATCGTCAGTCAGGTTGGGCAAATCACTGTCCTTATCGAACAAAAAGGGCATCAACCTGTTGCGGACTTCCTTTAGAAAGTAATTCTTAACGAAATCGGACTGTTCCGGGTTGAGTTCCTTTTCGTTAATAATGTGGATATTATGTCTGGCAAGTTCCTGAAGGAGGCCCGTATAGGCTTTTTCAAATCGTGCATTCTGTTCAAGCACTATTTCGTTTACTTTTTTGAGTGTGGCCTTAGGGCTGTATCCCAGAACATTAAGTGATTTGGAACCAAGCTGGGTCAGCCTTCTTAAGGTGGCCACCCTTACCCTGAAGTATTCATCAAGGTTATTTGAATAAATTCCGAGGAACCTGAATCTTTCGAGTAGAGGCACATCTTTGTTCTCTGCTTCCTGAAGCACCCTTTCATTGAAAGAGAGCCAGCTTATTTCCTTTGGGATGTATGTCTTGCTCATATAGTTGCATCAGGTTTCAGAAAATACTCGACCGATCCTTTGCCGCGGCTTATACCTTTCCATGTATCGGTAAGGAATGACAGGCATACAATCCCGCTTTTGGGGAGGAAATCGCAACCTGTTACCGAGAGGAGGTCGGGAATTTCGGTAAACGAAGGATTGTGCCCGAAGAATATGACTGTATCTGTTTTTTCATCAAGTTCTCCGGTTATAGTGGAAAATGATTTTAAAGTGGCAGGAGAATAGAGACTTTCATTCAGAATGATCTTTTCCGGATTATATCCGAGAACCTTTGCGAAGATCACAGCCGTCTCGTAAGCTCTGAAAGCAGGGCTTGAGACCATTATGGCACGATTTTTTTCCTTCTTCTTCAGAACACGGGCCATTTTTTCTGAAACCGTCTTCCCTTTGGCAGTCAGGGATCTTTGGTAATCATCATTTGATCCGGTGTGTTCTTCAGCCTTGCCATGTCGGACGAAAATCATTCTCTTCATACGGTTGTATTTAATATTAAGAAAGCATTGTCAGGATTCAGTCTCCGAAGCTGGTCCCCATGTTTTTTGCCTTCACCACCATTCCGTTTTCAGGATTTACCAGGTTTATTTTACCTGCGACATCTTCGAGGGGAACCGAAGTGATGTCATTTTTCCTGAGTGCTACCATTCTTCCGTATTCGCGTTTTGCAATCAGATCGGCGGCAGCTGAGCCGTACCGTGTTGCCAGAACACGGTCCATTGGTGAGGGGCTGCCTCCTCTCTGCACATATCCAAGAACCGTTTCCCTGGTTTCAAGTCCGGTCAGTTCGGATATCCTTCTGCTAAGATAACGTGCAGCTGATTCTTCCTTCACCGGGATCTTTATGCCCTCAGCCACCACTATAATGGAGTATGGCTTATTTTCCCTGAGCCTGTTCACAAGGTATTCAGTGATCTTCTCTTCATCATACTTAATCTCGGGGATCAGTACCACATCGCCTCCACCAGCAATGCCCGAATAGAGGGCTATCCAGCCTGCATTATGTCCCATTACCTCAATGATCATTATTCTCTTGTGGGAATTGGCAGTGGAATGAAGCCTGTCGATGGCTTCAGTTGCAATATTGACAGCCGAGTCGAATCCGAAAGACTGATCAGTGCCGAAGACATCATTATCGATGGTTTTTGGAATTCCGATAATATTCAGACCTTCCTGGGAGAGCAGGTTGGCTGTTTTTAGAGTACCGTTGCCGCCAATGCAAACCAGGCAGTCAAGTCCCATCTGTTCATAATGCTCTTTTATCAAATCCGGCTTTCTTAAATCGCTTTTGTTTTTGCCATCGCTCTTGAAAGGCTTTTCCCTTGAGGTTCCCAGTATTGTGCCTCCCAGAGTCAGTATACCGGAAAGGTCCTTTTCCGTCAGCTCCCTGTATTCCTTGTTTATAAGTCCGGTATAGCCATCACTGATACCTATAATCCTCATGTCGTATTTTACTATAGCTGTTTTCCCTACCCCTCGTATGGCAGCGTTCAGGCCGGGGCAATCGCCTCCTGCAGTCAGTATCCCGATCTTTTGTCCGTTACTTATTTTACCCATATGAAAAAATTGTAAACAACAAATTTAATTCTTTTTGCGTGACGGCACCACAAAATGATCAGTCAACATGGTTATTGGCAATTTGATAATTGGCATTATTGTCCGAATTACATAACTTTAACCGGCTTATATGCTCATTATGATTCCATCACCTGCCGGTCATACTGAAACAATAGATTTCAAACCTGTCCTTTGCGGCTATATTATCGATGCCCAATCGATGATTCACCCTGGAAGGCTCCCGGGCCAGAGAGTTGTTCATGATGTAAGGGTTCTGATGAAAAAGTCGAGGGCTGTCATAAAACTTCTCAAGAGCATCATTGATAAGGACTCTTTCAGCAGAGAATACGGTGCATTTCGGGAAACAGGCAGGATAATGAGTTCATGGCGTGAATCGACTGTGCACCGGAAACTGCTTATGGACTTCAGAAAGAGGCATCCGGCATTGTTTACGCGAGTGAAGGATGAAAAGGTAATCAGACAGCTGCTTGAAGCCCATGATGATCCGGCATCTTCCGTTGATACGATCAGGGAAGATCTTCTGAAGATAAAGGATATCCTCCACCGTTCGTCGTCAAGGATCAGGTTTCTGAATATGAAAGTTCCTGATCAGCGCCTTCTTCTGGATGAACTGGAACGATCTTTCAGTCTTGTTTCTGATTGTTATCTGAATGCCCGGCATAATCCCAGGGATGTCAATATTCACGATTTCAGGAAGAAAACAAAGGATTTACTCTACCAGCTGTTCTTTTTCAGGTCCCTGAATCCCAAGGCAGTAAGGAATCTCGAAAAAAAACTGGATCAGCTTGCCCAGGATCTTGGGAAATACAATGATTATGCCGTCCTGCTCAGAACGCTTGACTACAAATACCATACGAATGCAAACAACTTTGCGCTTGATGAATTTGCAGTCATCGTCAGGCAGGAGCAGGACAGGTATCTTATGCGGATATGGCCGGCAGCTTACAGGATTTTCAAGCCGGGTAAAAATCTTTTGATATGATCAGGATACGGTGCATAAGCAGCGATGGCGTAAGGGAGATTGATGCGGAAGAGGGGATCTCCCTGCTGACTCTTCTGCGAGATAGCGGTTATGATATTTATTCACCCTGCGGCGGAAGAGGTCTCTGCGGAAAATGCACCGTCTGGGTTTCAGGGGTTGGCAAGGTTATTTCCTGCAGGTACAAGCCGGTCAGTGATATCGAGGTTATATTGCCGGATGAAAATGAAGCCAGAATTCTTGTCAGGCAAACTGAATTCCTTGAGGATTTAATATTCGATCCGGAAATATCCCCGGGATTGAGCAATTCTCCAATTGGAGTGGCGATCGATCTGGGGACAACAACTGTCGTCCTTTATTTTTTGAACCTTATTGACGGAGCGATCGAAAAAATAGCTTCTTTTCTTAATCCTCAGATGAGATTCGGTGCTGATGTGATAAGCAGGATCACTTATTGCCAGGAAAACGAAACAGGGATTCAGGAGCTTCAGAACGCAATTACGGAACGCATAAACTTTGAAACTGACTCTTTTCTGACCGGGCAGGGCCTTGGTACCGGCAACATCGAAAAGATAATTGTGGCAGGCAACACCACAATGCTTCACCTGCTTCTGGGCGAGGATCCCGTATCTATTGCACTGGCGCCTTTTACTCCGAAGTTTACCTCAAAACAGATTTTAAAGGGCAGTTGTTCAAAGATCAGCATCAATCCTGAAGGCACTCTGCTAACGCTGCCATGTCTTTCGGCATATGTCGGAGCCGATATAATTGCCGGTCTGGCTGTGCTGAAACCCTTGTACCACAATTATCTGTTTGTCGATATTGGCACGAACGGCGAGATAGCTCTTGTAACCGGAAGTAAGGTCTATGCCTGCTCAGCTGCTGCGGGGCCGGCTTTTGAGGGTTCCAGCATATCATGCGGCATGGCAGCGGTGACAGGCGCAGTATCGGGTTTTTCGGACGACGGAGACATTCAGGTTATCGGTAATGTCGAGCCTACAGGTATTTGCGGATCTGGGATCGTCGACATAGTTGCTTATCTGGTGCGTAAAGGAATTGTAGATTCAACAGGTTTTATGAAGGATTCGTTTGTTATCCATGATGCAAATGCAATCAAAGTGACCCGTCAGGATATCCGGGAGATTCAGCTTGCAAAATCTGCCATATTTTCAGGAATCAGAATACTTATGAAACGTGCCGGCATTGGTTTCGGGGATGTTGAAGCCCTTTATCTTGCAGGTGGATTTGGAAATTATATCAGCATCAGGTCGGCTGTAGACCTTGGTCTTCTGCCTGAAGAACTTGAGGACCGTACCTTTGCCGTTGGCAACAGTGCGGGAATCGGAGCCCTGCAATACCTGAGATCGGATGAGATTGAAATCCGTATCGAAAGACTTATTGAAAATTCAATATATGTTGATTTGTCGGAAGCTGAAGATTTTCCTGAAGAATTTGCCATGAATATGGATTTTCAGCAGCGATCAGCAAAAAATTCGTCTGAAGATTCCTATATTTGAGACAACCAATAAAAACAAAAATGAAAAAAGGAATTTTTACTCTATTGCTCTTTGCTTTTTGTGCAATTTTTACAGCGACAGGTCAGACTAATTCAAAGAACGCCACACATACCGGCAAATGGAAATTTGAAGCTCCCTATGCGCCTGAGGGATTCAATACAGGAACTATTGACATAAAACTTGCAGAAGAGAAGTATTCGACTTCCATCTCTTTCCCGACAAGCGGTTATTCCCTGACAGGTGAGAAGGCAAAAGTTGATAAGGATACTCTGACTTTTACCGTATATGTTGAAGGTCAGGAGGTAATCATTCACCTAAAGCCCGACAATGATAATAAAATGACGGGCAAGGCTGTAACTTATGATGGAGAGATCCCGCTGACTCTCACCAGGCAGGAAGTCG
>JAFGXK010000001.1 GCA_016936695.1 Bacteroidales bacterium
CCATTACTGCTCCTGCCCCTATAGCTGAGATCTTGATGAATTGCCTTCTTGTTGCCATTTATAAAGGTAGATATCTGAATTTTTAAATATATAGAGAAATCCTAATACTTAAGCAGGGAGCAAAAAGAAAGTTTTTCTCTCTCCCGGTCACACAGTTAAAACGGCAGTTTCCGATTTTCTTCCTATGGCATCGACTGCAATGATCTTGAATTTCTTACCCTTTCCGGCCTCAAAGGTAAAGGGGTCCCTTGTAACCTGGGGCACATGTTTCACAGTGCCGATAATGGTTCCGTCTCCCTCAATATCGTAATGGGATAAAGGTTCACTTCCGGCATAGCTGGTATCCCATGAAAGTTTTATTCTGTCTGATTTGGCAATCTGAGCATTCCTGGGCGGAGTCAGGCCGGAGTCGGGCAACTGGAAGTAATTTGTTTCGCCGTTGCGTGCTCTTTCGCCGATCTTTTCAAGTTCGCGCCGCTGGCTTTCATTGAGAGCATCAGGTGCAATCTGGGCGGCGTAGTAATTCTGAGTAAGCTGGCACTCAAGCGGATCGTCGTCTATCTGGCCTATTCCTATAATGAGTGTATGAATTCCGGCAGTAGTAAGAACATATTCGATAAGGGGACGGCTTGGAACGGATTCCGTACCAACGAACCTGACCACATGTTCCGGCTTGTTCGACCATCCGGGTTCCTTGGTGTACATGGTCCCGTCGGAGAAGACCTTCATGCCGATGATGCCAATATTCCTGGCCTGTGCCACCGGTATGACATTATACTGCATATTGAGGTAGCGCCTGTCGTTGACATTTATTGCAACAAGCATACCGTCGAGTAAATCCCATTTATCGCGCTGAATCATATCGATCATAACAGGTGCGCTGTAATGACCTGAAAAGCCGATATGTCTTATCAGTTTCTCATTTTTCGGGTTCAGTCCGGTAATGTTTGTGCCGTCCCTGTAATCGCGAAGTGCAACCAGGGCGCCGAAGTTATCATTAACATCAAGCGGGGTTTCAAGTCCCTTGTACACCACATCAACCTCTTCGGGATTGGTGATATTATGAATAAGCATCATGTTCACGTAGGCGCCTTCGGGATATGTCCCGTCGTCGTTGCCGAATATCTGCGACAGTGTGCGTTTGAGATCTGCCACCGCTCCTTCTGCGTGATCGCCGTTGGTACTGTTCCTGACGTTGTCGATCTCGGGATATCCTCCCTTTGCCCAGCGGATCATTGTCTTGTTTGTAATAAAGATGGATTCCCTGAGCGACTCGTTGTATCCCTTTTGTCCGGGTATCAGGTTAAGTTCCCTGAATGCCTTTCCATAATTCATCTGGCTGGGTCCGTACACGTTGGATGTATCGAAGTAGTTAACACCCAGGTCAAATGCCTTTTTTATGATGGCAACCGGATCAACTCCATCCGGAGTCCACTGAATAGAGGCCTGTCCGCCGAGTCCCAGTGTGGTTACATCAAAATTAATCCGGCCGAAGCGCCGTTTCATGGGAGCCGGGATGACAGTGTTGGAGCAGGAAAGCTGGGGCAGAAGGGCCACACCTGCAGCAGCTGCAGCCGATAGCCGCATGAACTGGCGGCGTGTAAGCATGGTTCTTTTTTTTGGAGCTGTCATGACAGAATGGGTTTGATGGTTTAGTGCTTTATGCAAAACTAAAAAAAACTATGTAAACTTTTATGATCCTGATCATATTAACACATTTGCAAAGCAAAAGTTTAGAAACCATCTGCTTCTTCTGAACTGGTTACAGGTTATCCAGAATAGTCTTCATGGCATCCTCATTCCATGTCTTTCTTATTTCTATCGTTATTGCGCCTTCGAGATTCCATAAGCTTTTTATCCCTTCAAGCTGTGTTTCCCTTACCGAAAGTATCAGGTGACTGACGGGCCGTGACAGCAGTGCGTCAATGCACGAGGCCCAGCCCCGGCCGTTTATCTCCAGGGCTCCCACCTCATCAATAAGGATGATACCTTTGTCTGAGGAGTCCAGGATAGCCGCTCCTTTTTCTATGCTCCCGGGTACGATGATGAATCTGCCAATCCTTTCAGGTACTTTTTCTTCAGATTTTCTAAGAAATTCCACCCTTTCGCCCGATTCAATGCTAACCAGATCGTAACCAGCCGTCCCGGAATCATCGCTCTTTCGCTCAGAAATAATTCCCCCGGGTTGATGTCCGTTTTTCCGGAGAGCCTCAGCCAGTTGTTTCATAAAGGTGCTTTTACCTGAACCCAGCAGCCCAGTCACAATGAATATTTTCGGATCCGGCGCTGATTTGCCTTTTATCTCATGGAATCTGCTCTCGGCCTGCATGATAATATGATAGAAGATAGAAACCGGATTTCTCACCAGGCTTTTTAAATCGGGAACGGATGAGATGAAGTGAGGAAGGCTTTCGGCCGACAGTTCAAGTGCCAGAGGAAGGTTCCGGAAAGATGTTTTCTGAAAGAAATTCCTTATCCGCGGATTGTACAATTCCGTTCCAAGAACAGTGAATCCGGCAATTATCACGGCTGCCCTGAAATTCATCTGTATTCCGGTAAGTATTCCCTCCTGCCATGAAATTTCACCCTTTTGTGCCTTGCTGAGAGCAAAGGCAGTTATCAATGTAATAAATACAAAGAATATCCAGAATTTGGGCCTTGAAATCTGACGGAGAGCTCTTTTGTATCTGAACGACCATATTACTATCACCGTTATTACGACAGGGGCCCAGACGAACCAGGGAGCAGTATTCAGAATGACGAAACTGCCGGTAAGGAGAATGATGTCAGCTACAAGCCATGGTATCGAGTAATCAAAGGCCGGCCGAATTGACGGTTCTGTTTTGCCGGGGGGTTTTTGTCCCGGGTTAATGACTCCTGAATAAGGCTGCTTCTTCATCTTCCTGCCCACTAAAATACCTGTCACTCCTGCAACCAGACCAAAAATGGCAAAAACAACAAGCAGCGCAAGGATGGGCAGCCAGGCAATATCAGTCTGGATGTTAAGCTGGCGTTGTGCCATTCCGATAAGGTTATTATAAACCTCAATTATGTTTTCACCGTAGAATATGATGTAATTGGCAATTTTCTGAAACAGGTTCCATGACATTGCCAGCACGGCGCCGATGAGATAACCAGCGATGGTTCGTCCCGAGAGGCGGACGGATGTCTCAATAATAATGGATTCTGCAATGATGGCAATCATGGGACCGAAAATCACTGCGCTTGGCGACAGAGTTTTCAATAAGGCACAGATCAGTCCCGCCCGCCAGAACAGTCCATTTTCAGTCCAGATATAACTGATGGAGATAAGTATGATAATTCCGATAGCGGTCAGAATGTTTCCGCTGAACGGGACTCTCAGGTTATGAAGAAAGCTGCCCAGGACAATTTCCGATGCAGCCCAGATTGTCCCGGTTATAGAGGCCTTGATCCACTTTTCGCTTAATTTGTTGCTCATCCCCTGAAATAATGCATGGTCTTCACAAAGGAAAGTAATTATCTGCCTTTATTCTGCTGCCAAAATAAGTAAATCCTGATAAACTTTATAGTCATATGCGGTTGAGATTTTAATTTATTGACTTAGTGAACCTTAGTGTCTTAGCGGCTTAGCGGCATTTTTTTGCCACAAAGGCGCGAAGGCACAAGGGTCCACAAAGAATAATTTTGCACCAGCTACCAGCAACCAGCTACTTAGTTCCCGAATACAATAATTACTGCTGATATTTGTTATCTTTATACCGTATTAAAAGGAAAACAAAATTGGAAAAGTCGCTCAGATATGTCAGGGTAAATTCCCGCACGGTTGTGGGGATAAGCACCGATATGTCCGATGATCAGGTGAAGAAGAAATTCAATGATAACCTTAAGCTCTCGCCGTATTTCAATCCGAAAAAATACTTTGTGATTTCAAAAAGCCGGTGGATTTGATCCCCGGAAGGAATAAGCCGGACGGTTTATATAGCTCACGAAAAACCATGTTTCTTTCCCCTCCATTACCTGAGTTTTAACCAAAGTTTTGCAGACCGGCAAAATGTCTCTTTTTTTTCTATATTTGGAAACCCGCGGCTATTCCGCGGCTTTAACAAATAATTCATACCAGTGGCTATAGTAATCATTGCAATAGTGGTATTATGCGGAGGATTTTACCTCTTCATATACAACCGGCTTGTCAGACTTGTGAATTATGTCAGGGAGGCCTGGAGCGGCATAGATGTGCAGCTAAAGAAACGTCATGACCTGATCCCCCTTCTGGTTGAAACAGTCAGGGCATATGCATCGCATGAGAGAACCCTTCTCGAAGCCATAACCAGTCTCAGGACACAGGGGATGTCGGCTTCCTCTATCAAAGAGACGGAGACGGCTGAGGTTGGACTGTCAAAAGCCCTGGGAAAGCTTTTCGTGGTGGTGGAGAACTATCCCGAGCTCAAGGCCAGCCAGAATTTCCTTGAACTGCAGAGGGATATTTCGAAAGTTGAGAATGATCTTCAGAAAGCCCGGCGTTACTACAACGGTACTGTACGCAACTACAACATCCTGATTGAACAATTCCCCTCAAGCCTTGTTGCAAAAATAGCAGGGCACAGGCAGAAGGAATTCTTTGATATTGGCAATGAATCGGAAAGATCCGTGCCCGAATTCAAGATTTAATACCCCCCTCCATGAAAAGAATCATATTATCTTTCCTTTTGATCCTCACTGTACTTTCAGCAAAAGCACAGGAAAGGATCCTCTCGTATGACATCGTCGCGGAAGTTGAAAAAGACGGCACCCTTCTGGTTCGTGAACAGATCAGCGTCGTGGCTGAGGGAAACGCAATAAAAAGAGGCATTTACAGGACCTTCCCTACAAAATACAAGGACCGGTTGGGAAACCGCTTCAAGGTGGGGTTTGAGGTCACAGAGGTGTTGAAGAACGGCTCTCCCGAGCCCTGGTTCACCGAAGAAAAAAACAATGGCGTGATTGTTTACATCGGAGACAGCAACATTGAGCTTGCACCCGGAACATACAATTATACCCTTTCGTTCAAAACAACCCGTCAGATTGGTTTCTTTGATGATTATGACGAGCTTTACTACAATGCCATTGGCGGTGACTGGGCATTTACTATTGAAACTGCATCCGTCACCATCAGGGCTCCTGAAGGAGCAGGGATTATTCAGAAAACAGCTTATTCAGGCTATGCCGGATCGACCGGATGCGATTGTGAACTGACAAGTGAGGGAAATGTTGTAAGGCTCATCACCACAAGGCCATTGGAGCCTCAGGAGCAGCTGACCATAGCGGCAGCCTGGGAAAGAGGATTTGTGGCCCCTCCGTCGGGTTTTGGCAAGCTGATAATGTTTCTGAAGGATAATCTTCACATTCTGTTTGCATTGGCCGGACTTGCCGGAGCCATACTGGTCTACTTCAGGAAATGGAAGACCGCCGGGAAAGACCCCGCCAAAGGAACAATAATTCCCCTTTTTGACCCTCCGGAAGGTTTCAGTCCTGCTGAAACAGGTTACCTTTCCAATATGGGCATGAAAGAAGAGGTAATAACGGCAGCGCTTGTGAACATGGCCGTAAGCGGTTACCTGAAAATAATCCGTACAAAGAAGAAATACTCACTGGAACTGGTTCCCGGCTCAGATGCAGTGCTCACTCCTGAAGAAAAAGCCCTGGCTGCAGCCCTGTTTGCCGGCAGTCAGGAAATAGTCCTTGACAACAAAAACCACATGTTGTTTCAGAAAGCAAGGAGTGAGGCAGAAAATATTCTCAAGAAAAAAATGATCCCGGAATATTTCAATCTGAACGCTAAACATCTTCTTCCCGGCGTTCTGTTTTCGGTGGCCCTGGTCTTGCTTACATTTGTCATATCTCCTTCCCCCACTCTTCCGGTAATTATGATTTTTCTCCTTGTTGGTCTTGGCATTCTTTTTACTTGGCTGATGAAAGCGCCTACACCCCATGGAAGGTCGATGATGGATGAAGCAGAGGGTTTCAAGATGTACCTTTCGGTAGCTGAAAAGGATCAGCTCAACCTGGCGCATGAACCCGAACTGACAGTAGAACGTTTTGAAAAGCTTCTTCCATTCGCCATAGCCCTTGGCGTTGAGAACCAGTGGGGTAATAAGTTTGAAAATGCTCTGAGGCAATCGATGCAGGATACCAAAACCTACAATCCTGCCTGGTATACAGGTACAGGTTTCGGAGCCGCAGCTTTTTCGCCCTCAAATTTCACCTCTACGATGGGTAAAAGCTTTTCGTCGGCCATCTCCTCAGCTTCAACCCCTCCCGGTTCGTCATCGGGCAGCGGAGGAGGAGGAAGTTCAGGCGGCGGTGGAGGAGGCGGCGGAGGCGGGGGCTGGTAAGGAATCATGACCCGTAAAAAATCTGTTAAAATAAAACCTATGGCAGACAATGTCATTAAACCGGTAAAAAACAGGGATCGGTCGGCAGCACGTTTTTTTGCCGTTTTTGGAATTATTTCGCTGTTAGCGGCCGCAGCATCATTATCAGCAAATAACTTCCTGTCGGGAATGTGGCCGGTAAGCTTTCTGGGCATTTTTGCCGGGGCGACATCCCTGGTAACAATTATTATCCTTAATAAAAGGGCGAAAAAAATGGACCGCCTGCTCACAGGGGAGAAACTGCTTGCCGGATGGATAATGACGGATGATGAAAGACAGGTTTACTCAGAAAATCTGAAAAATACATCCCGGAGCAAGAATAAGGTTATAATGATCGTTGTTACAATTTTCTTCGTGGTCATAACCATTCCCTTCCTTTTCTTTCTCGATAGAGATGAAGCAGGCGGATTTCTGCTGATCATGGGAAGTATCTATCTTATTGTCCTGTTATTTTCCAGGTTCATGCCTTACTATTATCATTACAGCAACCTCAGAGGAGACGGGCAGATACTTATCGGATCACAATACGCTTATATTAACGGATACTTTCACAACTGGGACTTCCCTCTTTCAGGTATCAGAAGCCTGAAACATATAAAAGAGCCTTTCAGGGGAATCATGCTGAAGTATTTTTACACCGACCGCACCTGGACCAATGAGCACTCTCTTTATATCCCTGTCCCGGATTCAATTAACATCGAGGAGCTTATCGGCAGCATAAGGAAGGAGAATCCGGCAGTTTAGCTGTCCGATCGCTTCACTTCAAAAGCGGACAGCCGCAATTGCGGCAGAAATCATCGCTTATATCATGCAAAAAGGAGCATGCATTGCAGAATATGATCTCATCCTTCGACTTGTCATATTTCTCGAATGAGTGCAGCCGGCCATGAAACCGGACCTTTTCTCCCTCGCGGTAATAATCGTGCAAGGTAGCGTCGTTCTCTGATTTTATTTCGTGAATACGGTTTTTCTCATCTGAGATCATTACCACATATTCCAGTTTCCCCCTGACCCGCCTTATCTTTTTCCCGGTCACCACACCGTCCCAGGTAAGAGCGGGTTTGACCGACCGGGCAGAATAAAATCCTATAAGAGCAAACATCCCCCCTATTGCAAGCCCAATGTACAAAGCCTCAGGATTATCCATGTCATCGCTGAAATGTCCGTAAAGGAAAAATCCTGCAATGGCTGCCAATGCCAGCACAAAGGAAAACTGCAGCCTGTAGTTTGAAGTGTTTTTCAGGTATCTGTCGAAAGCAGGATCATTTATCTTTTCTGAATAAGCCATCAGACGCGTAATTATGTACCGAATATATAATGCTTTTCCGGTATATTAAAGACAGGGGCCATGTAATTCTCTTATGGGATGCAGCAGAAAAATCCCTGGCTCATATCCCGCCAGAGAATTTAGCTCATGCCTGCTTCAACAAAGATCCGAAGAAACAATGAAGTTGAATCAATCAGAATGGCTTGTTCTAATTAATCCTCCAAAACTAAAAATATCGTTAGATTTTACGTTCATGGAACAAAAGCTGACATTCGTCAACAATAATCATGCTTTCGTCAATATCACCTATTTGGCATAAAACCATAGAACCCTGTTTAATGTTTTTAGCTTAAATTTATATACATATGTTAATCAGTACTCACTTAAAATTTAGAATTTATGAAAAGAAAAATCTTTGGTAAAGCGGGCAGCGCATCAATCATTATGATTCTGGCAGCTGCGTTTTTATTTACGTTTACTTCCTGTGAAAAAGCAGAATTTGCACCAATGGGTGGACCTGACAGCGCAAAAATGAAGAATCCTGCAGCTGCACCGGTAAAAAGTGAAAAATCAATTGCAGCAATTGCTATTGACGCCGGTTTCAGTGAGCTCGTCGAAGCCCTTGTTTATGTAGACGCTAATGTTGAACCAAGTCCCGGACTTGTTAACCTGTTCCTGAACGGAAAGGATCAGTTTACAGTGTTTGCTCCGACAAATGCGGCTTTTGAAAACCTTTATTTAATACTTGGAATCACCGACATTACAGATCTCCCGGCTCCTCTCGTGCTTAATGTACTCTTGTATCATGTAACGGAGGGCCGTCGTGCAGCAAACAGTGTTGTTCCCAAAGTAGGAACAAGAACTATCGAGACTCTTCTTGGAACAACATTCAAGGTAGATAAGACAGCCAAGATATGGGCCGTTGGCAATACTGCCAAAATAGTATCTCCCAACATATCGGCCTCGAATGGTATCATTCACGTGATTGATGCTGTGATATTGCCGATTGTACCTTAATTGCCTTTGCTTTCTGTACGGTTTGGGAAAAGCTTGCCAATAAGATTTTCAAAAAAACCTGATTTCCGGAAGGTCTTGCATCTCAAATGCAGGACCTTTTCATTTATCGCGATTAGCATGGACGCCCCTCAGTTACAAGTTCCTGATCCCTTCATCCTGATCCAGCCACATTCCTCAATTCTAATTCAGCGATCTGATAATTAAGAACCTGGATTAACAATTGCCTTAAAAAAGCACTAAAGAATAAATTATCTAATATTGAAGCCTCAAAAACAAAAAATCATGACAGATCAAATAAGGCAGATTGGAGACAGGATAAGGGAACTCCACGATATTTCGGGGAATACAACAGGAGATCCGGCACTGAAGCTTTCTTCTGGAATGAAAATGCAATCAAACAAATAGTATTGCCAGCTAAATAATTTGTTGGAAGTATGCTTATCGATTTGTCAGGATTGCATACCTTGTAATGGACTTTAGAAGACTAATGCCTGGCGTAACCGGAATGAAAAATAAGCTGCCTGAATATTGATTTTATCATCAATGGATACAAATATTATTTTAGTATTAGCAGTGCTTTCCCTGACTGTGGTATTATTGATAATCGACGTGGTCAGAATTGACATTGTTGCGATAGGTTGTATGCTTGCGTTAGGTTGGACTGGTATTTTAAATCTGCAGGAGATGTTTTCGGGTTTTTCCAGCAATGCAGTAATAGCTATGCTGAGCGTGATGATATTGGGACGAGGTATTGCCCGCACGGGAATAATGGATGAATTTTCAAAATTTATTATCCGCAGATCTGGTACCCGCAAACGAAATTTAATTGGTTTACTATCATTATCAACAGGTTTACTATCGGGTTTAATTCAAAACATTGGGGCAGCTGCACTTTTTCTGCCCGGAATCGTTCAGGTTTCACGTCGTACAAAGATTCCCTTATCATCGCTTATTATGCCCATCGGGTTTGCTGCCATACTGGGAGGGACCCTTACCATGGTTGGTTCGGGTCCGCTCATCCTGGTAAACGATCTGTTAAGAAATGAAGGGCATGATGCCTACAACTTATTTAGCGTAACCCCGGTTGGAATTGTGCTTCTGTTGTCGGGTATAGGTTATTTTTTGCTGTTCGGCAATAAAGTTTTACCCAGGAAGAAAGTTGGGGAAACAGGAAAAACGGAGCAGGAAAAACTTGTGGAGAAGCTTCATTTACCTCACAACATCAGATTGCTGGTTGTAACCCGTGAAAGCTCACTGGCTGGAAAAACAACAGAAGAGGCAGGCCTATGGAATACATACCATGTAAACCTGTTAGGGATAGGAAAGGGGGATAATGTGGTGTACGCACCCTGGCGTGAAAACAAATTTGAGGATGGGCAGACCATTGCCGTTTTGGGTTCTGCGGAGAACCTGGAGAGGTTTTCAAAAGACTTTCAGCTCCGGGACATCTCTTCATCACGCTATTTCTCTGAAGATTTTAATCCCAATATATCGGGGTTTGGTGAGGTTTTCATACCGCCGGGGTCAGATCTTGTTGGGAAATGTCTGAGAGAATATTCTTTCAGAAAACGCTATGCGGTTGAGCCGGTAATACTATTCAATAAAGGAGAAAGAGTTGAAGGAGACTTTTCCGATGTGAAAATCCGCTCCGGTGATACTTTGATTGTTTTCGGCAGATGGGACAAAATAAAGGATGTAAAAGAAAGTGCTGACTTTGTTGTATTAACGGGATTCAATATTGATAAAAAAGATAAATCAAAGACATGGCAGTCAATAGGTTGTTTTGTATTTGCCATAATACTGGCCATGGTCGGCTTTCCTATTTCCATGGCTTTTCTGACAGGAGCTCTTTGCATGGTTCTTACCCGTGTGCTCAATATCGGAGAAGCCTATGAGGCGATTGAATGGAAAGTCGTATTTCTGCTGGCGGGATTGATTCCACTGGGCGTGGCCATGCAAAAAACCGGTGCTGCCATGTTCCTTGCCGAGTCCATCATGAGTGTAGTTATTGATTTACACCCTGTTTTCTTCGTACTTATGGTTGGGATGCTGTCAACCATTTTTTCACTGTTTATGTCCAACGTGGGGGCAATTGTAGTATTGGCCCCGCTGGTAATGGGTATGGCAGGAATTGCCGGAATTGACGCCAGGCCGCTTGTGTTGATGGCAGCCGTCTGTGCAGCAAATTCTTTTATTTTACCAACACACCAGGTGAATGCTTTCCTGATGTCATCGGGGGGATATCGAAATGCTGACTATATTAAGGCAGGGAGTGGGATGACAATCCTTTTTCTTACAATTACAGTATTTCTGTTCTATTTTTTTATAATCTGATCAAACGAAGTCAAATTAACTAAAAACCCTTCCCTATGCTTATAAAACATTTCTTTATCAACAAGATTGCGCACAGTTCTTACATCCTGGCAGGATCAGATGTATGTGCCGTTATTGATCCTCAACGCGACATTGATATTTACATACATGAGGCGCGTGCCCTTGGCGTAGAAATCACCCATATACTGCAAACCCACCTGCATGCCGACTTTGTTTCGGGGCATATGGATCTTGCGGAAAAAACAGGTGCCAGAATCTACGTTGCAAAGTCTGCCAAATGCACCTTCGATCATACTGCGTTAAGCGAGGGTGATACCATTGAAATAGAAGATATTTTAATTAAAGTTCTTGAGACACCAGGACACACTCCTGAACATCTTTGCTATGTGGTTATTGATAAATCGCGCGGAGAAGATCCTGCTTGTGCCTTTGTGGGTGACACCCTTTTTGTCGGCGATGTAGGACGCCCCGACCTTTTCCCCGATATGGCCGGGGAACTTGCCGATAAATTATATCACAGCCTGCACGATAAGATTTTAAAACTGCCCGACTTTTGCGAAGTACTTCCGGCGCACGGAGCCGGTTCGCTCTGCGGACGCGCCATGGGTGCCAAATGGAGCTCTACCATCGGCTATGAAAGAAAATACAATGCTTCACTGCAGATTAAAGACAAGGCTGAATTCATTAAGTCGCTCACTGAAGATATGCCCCCGGCCCCTGACCATTTTAGCCGCTGCAGCGACATAAACCGTAAGGGACCTGCCCTGATCTCACAGTTGCCGCCCATGAAAGAGCTTAACCCGGAAGCATTCCTGGAGATGGTTGATAAAGCCAGCATTGCCGTTGTTGACACCCGCAGCTATCTTGCCTTTGGCAGCCAGCATATTCCGGGATCATGGAGTCTGGACTTCAGAGGTAACCTGCCCACTTTTGCCGGTTGGGTGCTGCCTGTTGACAAAGATCTGCTGGTGGTTTCAGACAGTTTTGAAGAAGCACAGAAGGCTAATGACTGGCTCAGGCGCGTTGGACAGGATCGGATTGTAGGTTATCTGGATGGCGGCATGGCGGCATGGAGTGTGAACGGATACAGGACCAGTCATATTACACAGATCTCAGCCGAAGACCTGCACGATATGGTTATTGGCTCATCCAGATTTGTTTTGCTCGATGTAAGAGCACCGCAGGAATATGAAGACGGTCATATTGAGGGAGCCGTTAACATACCTGTAGCCGATTTGCGTGAAAGCCATACAGCACTCAACAGGAAGGATGACATTATTCTGATTTGCAGCTCAGGTAACCGTAGCAGCCTGGGAGCAAGTATTCTCAGTCAGAACGGATTCAATAAATTGTCCAATGTTGCGGGAGGAATGTCCGGATACAGCGCTGCAGGATATGCAAAGCGTTGCACTGTTTGCCTGAATCCTCACGGTTCAAGGTTTTATTCAAAGGTTGAAGAAGTAAAAGCCCATTTTAAACCTTAAAATATGGAAATAATAGTTGATGCTTTAACAGATGTTAACTGGTCTCCCTATGTAGTTGGGACAGGAATAGGGATTTTGAGCTGGCTGAGTTTTTTAATCTCAGGCAAACCCCTTGCCACTTCTACCACATTTGCCCGTACCGGGGGGATGATTGAAAAACTGATTAAAGGGGAAAAAGCCAAACCAAGGCTTTACTATAAAAAGATTAAACTCCATATAAACTGGCAGTGGATGCTGGTTTTAGGTGTTGTCATAGGATCATTCCTGTCGGCTATTATCTCAGGCGATTTCCAGACCGGTATATGGGTGCCATCACTCTGGGCTTCAGCATTTGGTGACAGCGCTTTGCTACGTGTACTTGTTGCACTGGCAGGTGGAATCATTCTCGGTTTTGGTGCCCGTTTTGCCGGTGGATGCACCAGCGGACATGGAATCAGCGGCACCCTGCAACTCGCCGTTTCCAGCTGGATTTCGGCCGTCTTCTTTTTTATCGGAGGCATAATTACTGCCCATATTCTTTATCTGATTGCTGCATAATTAAAATGATCCTGTATGAAACCAAAAAATAAAGTTTCAGTAACTGCACAAGACACAAAAGCGTCAGATAAAGCAGAAGATAAAAGACCATTATTCTATGGTTTGGGATTTGGGATCGTGTTTGGCTTCCTGCTTCACAAAGGTGGGGTTACTAAATACGATGTGATTGTTGGTCAATTGCTTCTTAACGATTTTACTGTGTTGAAAATAATGCTTTCGGCAGTAGTTACCGGCATGATAGGAATTTATTTCATGAAATCGCTTGGATGGATTAAACTCTCACTTAAAGATGGATCGGTGGGGATGAATGTGATAGGCGGTCTTATTTTTGGCGTTGGATTCGCTGTGCTTGGCTATTGCCCCGGGACCATTGCCGGTGCCATTGGCAACGGATACCTGGATGCCATTACAGGCGGACTGGCCGGCATTCTTTTTGGCACCTGGATTTTTGCAGTAATGTATCCCGGGCTAAAAGATACTATTCTGAAAAAGGGCTATTTTGGGGACATTACTTTACCGCGCCTGCTTAAGGTAAACGACTGGGTAGTGGTAGTACCTGTGGCTGTGTTGATTGTATTGTTACTGGTATGGATTGAAATGGCCGGTTTCTGAATTTATCACGAATACTACAATCACAACTACAATTGATTTTCGAATTCTCAAATTAAGATTGTACTCCTGATCAGAATGATAAAGGTCATTTTTAAGATGTTTTAACCAGGTTATTCCTCATAAACACTTAAATAATAACTACATTAGCCGAAATTTTCCGGATTGAGGAAAGCGATTAAAATAAAAGCTTCTCTGATCATACTCAGCTGGTTGCTGATTATGGCTCACAACATGATTCCCCATAATCATCAGGAAAGCAATCTATGCCTGTTGAACGGGCATTCACATACAGGGGTTCTCCTGAATGATGAATATCACAGCCAGGGTGATGATCATGAAGCCTGCCGGATATCCTCAATTCTCTATCATCAGATCACCCAGGATAACCTGTTTATTGAATCCTCTTCAGATAATTATTCATTCCCCGAATCGCGGGAAGAACTAATCACTGCCAATAATAATCATTCCCTTTGCAGCAAAATTTGCTGCGGTTCCGTCTCTCTCAGGGCACCTCCTGCCGCTTAAGCCGGCATCTTACTTATTTCCTTTATTATCTTATTGAATAACAATTATTTAACATTGTGTTTTCAATGAAAAACATATTATTTATTATTCCATTAATCATTGCCGCCTTACTCCCGGGCTGTTCATCCGGAAATAATCACATTCACGAAACGGTCGATGAACACCCGGAATCAGCCGCACATGTACATGAACATTCCAATGATTCATCAGGTTACAGCATTATCACGCTGACACGCCAGCCATTCGCCTTTAGCCTGAAGACCGGAGGGATGATAATGGCCGACAATAAGGATATTCTGCTCATCACGGCTAAATCGCCCGGACTGGTTAAATTCAGCAATGCATATTTGTTCCCCGGAGTAAAAGTGAGCCGCGGGCAGAATCTGTTCACCATCAGCGGAGAACAGCTTACTGAAGACAATTCAGAGCTGAGATACAGGCAGTTAAAAGCTGATCTTGACAGGGCCTCCCAAAACTATGAAAGGGCAAAAAATCTCATTTCGGATAAAATAATAACGGAAGAACATTTCCTTACCGTAAAAAATGAATATGAGAAAGCCCTCAACGAGTTCGAAAATCTGAATGCAACATACAGTGAAAAAGGGAATTCCGTTTCTTCGCCCGGAAATGGCTACATCCGGGAGATCTTTGCAGAGGAAGGACAGAAAGTATCATCGGGAGAAGCTCTTGCTTCGATAATCATTGAGCGGAACCTGATACTCAAGGCCGATGTTTCACCTGATAATCTGGATATTCTTCCCCGAATTGAAAGCGCAAATTTCAGGGTTGGCTACAGCAAAAAACTCTATAAAACCTCTGAAATGAACGGCCGGAAGATCGCTTTCGGGAAAAGTACCGGCGGTAATTCATTTTATGTGCCGGTTTACTTCAGTATCGATTATGATCCCGGGCTCATCGAGGGTTCTTTTGCAGAGGTGTTCCTGACCGGAGAAACTACAGAAAACCTGATCGTTGTTCCCAACAGCGCCCTGATGGAGGAATTCGGGAAACTCTATGTATTTGTCGCGCATGAAGACGGAGACTTTGTGAAACGATACATAACCACAGGCTATAGTGACGGCGAGAATACCGTAGTGCCGGACGGACTTTCCGAAAATGAAAAGATCGTTTCCGAAGGCGCTTATCTGATCAAGCTTTCGCAGATGACAACAGCCGCACCTGCTCATAATCATTAATCTTTGGGATTATGCTGGACAAGATCATAGACTTTTCATTAAGGAACAGGCTAAGCGTACTGACAGGAGCCCTGCTGCTGATAATAGCCGGAACCATTGTTACATTCCGGATGGAGATAGATATATTTCCGGAACTCACCTCTCCGACTGTTGTAATAATGACAGAGGCAAGCGGAATGGCACCGGAAGAGGTGGAAAGGCTGGTTACCTTCCCCATTGAAACGGCAGTTAACGGAGCAACATCGATCAGGCGGGTACGGTCGACCTCAACCATGGGATTTTCGATAGTGAATGTTGAATTCGACTGGGGAACTGATATCTACAAAGCCAGGCAAACAATTGCAGAAAGGCTTATTCAGGCAAATGAAACCCTTCCCCCGGGTATCGACAAGCCGGTGATTGCCCCCCAGACATCCCTTCTGGGAGAGATGATGATAATAGCCCTTGAATCGGACAGCCTGAATCCAATGGAGCTCAGGACAATGGCCGACTGGGTTGTATCACCGAGGTTACTTTCAGTCGGTGGTGTCGCTCAGGTAAACGTGATCGGCGGAGACATCAGGGAATATCAGATATTGGCCGATCCCTACAGGATGAATTTCCATGGAGTAACAATGAATGAGCTGATAAGTACCAGTCAGGAAATGAACCTGAACACTTCCGGATCGTTCATTAATCAGTACGGCACCAAGTACATTGTAAGGGGTATGGCAAAAACCGACAGGGCAGAGGATCTTGCAAATTCGGTTATAAAAATATCGGAGAGGCTTCCCGTAAGGATTGGTGATGTTGCAACCGTCCGGACAGGAAAATCCCCTGCAATCGGCACTGCATCATACAGGGGCAGGAGTGCGGTGCTGGTTACCGTAACCAGGCAGCCTGACGCCAACACCGTGGTTCTTTCAGACAAAATTTTAGATGCCATAAACGACATTCAGAAAAATACCGGCTCATCGGTAACCTTCAGAACTGACATTTATAACCAGGCATCGTTCATTAACACTTCTGTAAGGAATGTGATGAAAGCACTTGCCGAGGGAGGGATTTTTGTGGTTATCATTCTGTTCCTTTTCCTGTTCAACACCAGGACCACCTTCATCTCTCTCCTGGCAATGCCCCTTTCGCTGCTTGTCACGATAATAACCCTCAACGTCCTTGGCTATACAATCAACACAATGAGCCTGGGAGGCATGGCTATAGCAATAGGTTCGCTGGTTGATGATGCCATAATAGATGTAGAAAACATTTACAGGCGGCTCAGGAAGAATGTCGTTCTGCCCATTGAAGAAAGGGAATCTCCGCTCAGGGTAGTATACAAGGCCTCAACTGAAGTAAGGTCGTCAATATGGAATGCAACCCTGATTATAATAATCACCTTTGTTCCCCTGTTTTTACTTGGCGATCTGGAAGGAAGAATGCTCAGGCCTTTGGGCATATCCTTCATTGTATCTCTCTTTGCATCCCTTATTGTGGCAGTAACCGTCACTCCCGTCCTGAGCAGTTATCTTCTTACCGGTGAAAGCCGGTTGCTGAAGGCAGTCAACGGATCGTGGACCGAACGGAATCTTGGCAGGCTTTATCGTAAATCGCTTGATTTCTCACTGGGTAAAAGCAGAATGATCATCGGATTTACTGCGTTGATCTTTTTTATCTCTGTTATTCTGTTAACAACAACGGGAAGTTCATTTCTCCCCGCCTTCAACGAAGGTGCATTGACTGTAAATATCTCTTTGCCGCCGGGAGTTTCACTCGAAGAATCGGAAAAGATGGGGATTGTAGCACAAAAGATACTTCTCGGGATACCGGAAGTCTCTTCAGTGGCAGGCAAGACGGGGCGGGCGGAATTGGCCGAACACTTCTTCGGGGAGAACACCTCGGAACTTGATGTCCCTTTTGTCCTGTCGCAAAGAAGCCGCGATGAGTTTTTCGCCGATGTAAGGAAAAGGCTGAGAGCAATCCCGGGTGCCAGTATTGAAGTCGGTCAGCCGATTGCCCACAGGATCGACAGGATGCTATCCGGCACCAAGGCCAACATTGCAATTAAACTGTTTGGAGACGATCTTAACGATCTTTACAGTATTGCCAACGAAATCCGGTCGGAGATAGCCGGCATAAAAGGGATAGGCGACCTTAACGTCGAACAGCTCGTTGAAACCCCTCAGCTCAAGATAAAACCCAACAGGGAGATGCTTGCACGCTACGGCATCGATATGAACAGCTTCAACTCATTTGTAAGCATTGCCCTGGGCGGGCAGGTGGTATCGGATGTTTATGAAGAGGAAAAACGGTTTCCCCTCATGCTCCGGTACAATGATGAGACACGCGGGTCAATTGAAGGAATAAGGGACGCCATGATCGACACCTGGGATGGTAAAAAAGTTCCCCTTTCATTTGTGGCTGACATTGAGTCTTCTTCCGGACCATTTTCAATTAACCGGGAAAATGTAAAACGCCTGATCGTAATTTCGGTAAATTCAGCAGGAGGAGATGTAGGAAGTGTGGTAAACGACATAAAAAAAAGAATAAACGAAAAAATTGTACTGCCCGCAAATTACCATATCGAATATGGCGGCCAGTTTGAAAGCGCCGAAAGTGCCACTAGAAGGCTGATCACTGCTTCGATTATTGCAATCCTGGTCATCTTCCTGATACTCTATCAGGAATTCAAAAACAGCTCCCTGGCATTGATCGTACTGCTTAATCTGCCGCTGGCAATAATCGGCGGGATCTTTGCCATCAAGCTCTCATCAAATGTAGTCAGCATTCCTTCAATCATCGGATTCATCACGCTTTTCGGCATCGCCACCAGAAATGGCATCTTGCTGATATCAAGGTATATTCACCTGAAGAAGGATGGCATGGCCCTCAATGAGCGCATTCTTACCGGATCGGCCGACAGGCTGAATCCCATTCTGATGACTGCCCTTACGGCTGCGCTTGCTCTCATACCCCTTGCACTTGGAGGCGACAAACCGGGAAATGAGATCCAGAGTCCCATGGCTATAGTGATCCTCGGAGGACTTCTCAGCTCCACGCTGCTGAATATATTCATCATTCCATCAGTCTATTATTTAATCGAAAGAAGAAACAAGAATGATTAAGAAGATATTTTTACTGACAGTGCTGATTTCCGTCACAGGACTGGCATCAGCGCAATCAATTACTGAATTCCTTGAAAGGGTTTCTGCCAGCAATCCGGAAATAGCCGCTTACGGGAAGCTGCTTGAGGCAAGAAGGATTGAAGCCCGGACAGGGAATGCCCCGTCGGATCCCTTTGTATCAGCAGGTTTCATGCCGGGTAACTCTGACGAGGCCGGTGACAAGAAGATATGGTCGGTATCCCAGTCTTTTGATTTCCCGACAAAATACCTTTTTCAGAAAAAGATCAACAATAGCACAATCATTCTTGCAGAACAGGAATACAGCCAGGCCAGGATGCTTATCATGCTTGAGGCAGAGCAACTGGCCTTCGATCTTATTTATAACACAAGAGCCCTTAATACACTTCTTGAAAGAAAGAAAGGCTATGAAGTCCTGAGATCGGCATGGGGCAAGATGCTTGAAAACGGAGAAGCCACAATTATGGATTACAACAACATCCTGCTCGAATTGTCAGCCGTAAGCCTTGAAATCA
>JAFGXK010000197.1 GCA_016936695.1 Bacteroidales bacterium
AGGCCAGCCCTCAAGGCTGGAAGAATGTTATTACCATTACCATGGTCATGATTGGGGTTTCTGACAGTTCAGACCTCAAGGCTGGAGATCTTCTGTTATTGCCCATTCCCCGACGAATAAAAATCCTATAAATACAGTTCGGGATACTCATTTTTTCATGCAAAAATTACATTATAACTTGAATATCTGCCATTTACCTTTTTGGGCTCGTAAAAACCGCACAAAACAAAAAAAGCCCGGATTGAGTACCAATCCGGGTTTATTATTTCCTGATGCGAAACAGCTCTTATTGCCCCACTATCTTCAGCATTTTTCCGGCTGCAACCTTATCGGTAAGTTCCATGCCATTAAGCAATGCCAATTCAGCCTGCTGTGCCTGAGGTACCCTGAAATATGTCAGTGCATCAGCTACAGTACCAGCCCTGGCCACTTTAACCACATTTATCCTCTTCGGCTTGACGTTGATTTTCGCAGCATCGGTAAGATTTGAGAATGTTGTCATGGCTGTATTCATGGTAGTAGAGTACGTGTTAAAATCAGCCTCAGTCGATACCCCGTGGAAAACATAAATTAAACCGCCATGACTGATAAAATATGAAAGGACAAGGTTCGTTGCCGTCGCACCTGTCGACTGATCCTGCTGGACCTGTTTGGCCTGTGTCATTATTGCCGGCAATCCGTTAACCGTTGTCCTCTTGCTTCCGGTAGGAGTCAGTCCGTACCTGGCCAGTGTTGTGTCAACTGCTGCCTCAAGGGTCTTCTGATCAGACAACGTAAAAAGCATCAAAGCCTTGCCGTCGGGCGGGGTGACCGTGACCTGAAGAGGCGAATTCTCGAGGGTCCAGCCCATAGGATACCCGAATTTGAATCTCAGCTCAGGATGATAGAATACGTTATTCTCAACATAACCCTGCTTTGGATCCTCTCCGTATATTATACCGTTGATCAACTGAAGATACTGATCCTCATTTACCTTGTAGGTACCCAGTTTCAGCTGGGTCTGCCATTCCGAAGCCTGCCTGTTGACATCATTATACCTGTCGCCAGGATCGGGATGTGTCGACAGGAATGTTGGAATGCCACCTTCACTTTCAGCCAGGCTCATCTTCTTTAAAACCTTGAAGAAGTCGGCCATCTTATGGGCATCATAACCAAGCTTTGACGAATATTCAACTCCCAAAGCATCAGCCTGCCTCTCATCGTCACGACTGAAGCTGAGGAAAAGCAACTCAAGTCCCTGCATTGCATACTGAGCATACTGCGCAAACTTCTCGGAGGCAATCATACCTCCGATTAACAGCAGCTGGGCCATCTGCTGCTTGCTCTGGGTTGCTACCGTATGTCGGGCAGTTATGTGACCCATTTCATGGGCAAGAACACCCATAAGCTCAGCCTCACTGTTAAGTTGTGCAAGGATTCCTCGAGTCAGATAAATATATCCGCCCGGAACGGCAAAAGCGTTGACTACAGGAGAATCAACCACCTTAACGTGGTACTCAAGATTCGGGCGATGCGATATCTTTCCCATCTCGGTCCCTTTCGTCTGAACAAAATTCTGAAGATTGTTGTCGCTGTAAACTCCGAAAGTTGCAAGAACCTGTGGATCATAAGACATGCCAAGCGCGACTTCCTGCTCTTCCGACATAAGCATTAGCTGCTTTTTACCGGTAACAGGATTTATCGCACATGATATCACCAGCAGAAGTGTCGCGGTGAACAGCGTAAAAACTACCGGAATATTCAGTTTTCTCATTTCATCAAATTTATAGTTGAATAATGTTTGGTACCTTCTGGATGTAACAATTTGATTAATATATATCAAAGATCGCAAAAAAACATCACAAGGGAAAACAATCCCTAAAATAGTGTAGGGATTAAATCGTATGAACATTAAGTGTCTGATGTCCGTTCTGCAAAATCTGAGCCGGAATGAACAGCCCGCACAATCCCCGGAGTTATATTATTTTCCTTCCCTCACCGCCACAGCAATTCTCGAATCGGCAGTGCCATAGTAGAGAAACCACTTATCCCTGAAGTAAACCATCCCCTCAACAAAGCAGACATTATTCACCTCTCCCGTCAGTTCATAGGGCTTGTCGGGAAAAATAAAATAATCGTCCGTTCTTCCGATCAGCCGGTACGGTCTCACTCCGTCGAATAAAACCTGCCCGGCAGCATATGTGAATTTGGGCAGGCCCGGATCATTGTTATTGGCAGCATTGCTCGCATTGTAAACAAGAAGAATTCCCTGGTCCCTCACCAGGGCATAGGGACCCGGTTCGACTAGCCGGCTGTCAAAGTATCCAGGACGTGGATGGAGGACTGATATCATCCTGCCGTTTTCACTGTTCTCAACAGCTTCCCAATGGATAAGGTCGTCGGATGTGGCCATAAAAAGATCGGTGTCGCCGAAATACATCCAGTAAAGGCCGTTTATCCTGGTGGCAATTATTCTTCCGTTTTCGAGCCTCGACACAATCGCGCCCGATTTTGACCAGGTATCCTTGTATTTCCCTTCTCCCAGCACCAGTCCGTGCTTTTCCCAGGACCGGAGATCCTTTGAACTTGCCAGGCACAGCCGGGCAGTCTTCCCATCGTATGAAGTGTAGGTGAGAATATAGGTTCCGTCCTCACTTTCCACTATCCGCGGATCCTCAACCCCTCCCGGCCATTCATAAGCATTCATGTTATCCCTGGCTGGATAGAATATCGGCTCCGGCTCCTTGGTGAAATGCAGGCCGTCGTCACTGACAGCCAGTCCAAGCCTTGAAGTCATAGCTTCATCCTGGGCCCTGTATATCATATATACCTTACCGTACCTGACCACAGCAGACGGATTGAGAACATTCCGCTCATCCCATTTCACAGCTTTTTCTGATACGGGACAACTAAAAACCTGTCCGGCCGATGGTTCAAGTATGGGATTGATTGAATCCACCTTTACAAAACCGGAAAGCGTCCAGGCTTCCTTACCTTCGGGAACAGGTGTTTCCTTTACGGGATTATGGCATCCGGGCAAAAGGAAAACGGCAAGGACCAGGCATTTGAATTTCATGTTCATATTATCACTTATTAACTGAGTATTTTATTGAGATAAATTTAGGCAGAATGATGTACATGTCAAAATTATGTCACTGTGTACAAGCATACCGGAATTGCGTGAAAATATGGCAATAGTGCCTGAAAATCATATCGTTTTGGGTAAAATATTTGTCGAATATCAATAAACTGCTTATCGTTTATCGATAAATTTTCGTGAATTTTTTCAATTAATTGATCTGCTATTGTTGGAAGATATCTTGAGATTGTTCCGTAACGGCCTTGGTATTGAAGAATGGAGGAGCCAATTTGGCACTTCCAATAGTGAAATAATGGGATTGCGTGTTTCTCCTTTTGCTTTTACTGAACATGGAGTTATTATGCTCGCCAGCGTATTGAATAGTGAAAAAGCCATAAAAGTCAATTTACAGATAGTAAGAATATTCATTCGGATGCGCGAAATAATGATTTCGAATAAAGAAATACTATTCAGATTGGAGAGAATGGAGTGCAATATGGCTGACCATGATGCCCAAATAATTTCAATCCTTGATTATATGGGCCAGTTGGAAGAAACCAAATATCAGGAACAGGATCAGAAGAATCGTAAACGAATTGGGTTTAAGACTTCAGGAAACACTGAAGACTAGAGTGAGTGTGAGTGCGGGTTATGAGGAAAAAAGAATGAGAGTGCTCGCTCCCGCTCTCACTCTCACTCTTTTTTCTGCTCCCCAGGTAAGGCTCGAACTTACGACCTACGGATTAACAGTCCGCCGCTCTAACCAACTGAGCTACTGAGGAAGGTTATTTGCTCTCAAATTAAGCGTGCCAAAAATAAGCCCTTTATGTGAATTAAGCAATATCTTTGCCGAAAATTTTTCATGAAACCCACATGATTGATCTTAATCTCAAATACAACAGAAGATTATTATTTTTCAATCATGTGTGGTTCCATCAGACCATTAAAAATTAATTATTTGCGGATGAAACGGATATTGGGAATAGGCAACGCCCTTGTGGATATCATGACTTTACTCCAGGGTGATTATTTACTACAGGAATTCAAGCTTCCTAAGGGCAGCATGCAACTCGTCGACAGGGAAAAATCAGAAGGAATAAAAGCCGCGACAGAGATCTTCCCCAGAACCTGGACCTCAGGCGGATCGGCCGCCAACACAATCCACGGACTGGCAATGCTCGGCGCCGACACCGGATTCATTGGATCAATTGGCCGCGACGATATCGGCGATTTTTTTGAAAATGAAATGAAAAAAGCGGGAGCAAACACCCTCCTTATCCGCAGGAACTCGCCAACCGGGACAGCCATTGCTCTCATTACAGAAGATTCAGAAAGAACATTCGCAACCCACCTTGGCGCAGCAATCGAACTCAATGCAGAAGATCTCAAACCACTCCTGTTTGAAGGATACGACATACTGTACCTTGAGGGCTACATAATAAACAACTTTCCCCTCGTCGAAACAGCATGCAGCATTGCCCGCCGTAATAACATGCTCATTGCACTCGACCTTGCAAGCTATAATGTGGTCGAGGAACATATCGAATCATTTCGCAAAATAGTAACGGAATATGTGGATATCCTGTTTGCAAATGAACAGGAGTCCCTGGCATTCACTGGACTGGAAGCTGAAGAAGCTGTCTCAGTCCTCTCAGAAATGTCTCCAACTGTTATCCTCAAGGTTGGGGCTGAAGGTTCGTGGCTTGCCCAGGGTACGGAAAAAGTCAAGGTGACTGCCTTCCCGGTGAATTGCGTCGATACAACAGGCGCCGGCGACCTGTATGCTGCCGGCTTCCTTTACGCCCTTGCAAACGGCCTCCCCCTTGAGCAATGCGGCGTGGCCGGCTCGCTGATGGCAGGAAAAGTCATCGAAATAGTCGGTGCCAGAATGGACAGAAACCGCTTCAGGGAAATAAAAAACGAGCTCGCCGAAATTCTGTCCGGGAATTAACCAGGCTAAGCCAAACCAGAACTATTATTGAACGGCAGCCCTTCCGGCTTTGTATCCGCTCAGCCCATAGTACACAACGAATGCAAAACACACAAGAGGCACAATGAATCCGAGAGCCATCCTCGATATATCAGCAATGTAGCCCATCAGCAGGGGAATGAGAGCACCTCCTACTATTGCCATCACCAGGAATGATGAGGCTTTCTTGGTCAGCGGCCCGAGATCCTTGATGCCAAGGGCAAAGATCGTAGGAAACATTACCGACATGAAGAAGTATGTTGAAAACAGGGCGACTACGGATATCCAGCCAAGTCCGGCCACAACCAGGGCCATCATAATGACATTTGCCACAGCATAAACAGCAAGAAGCTTATTTGGACTTACTATCCTCATAAATACAGTGCTCCCTGTAAAGCGTCCGAGCCAGAACAATCCCATTCCTCCTATTCCCAGTATGAGCGAAGCCTGCTGGTTGGTAAGCGAAGGTATCTCCTCAGTAACATAATTTATAAAGAAACTGTTTATACCGGTTTGTGCCGCGACATAAAGAAACTGTGCAACCACTGCGAGAATGAAATGTGGATATTTCAGGAGATCCCTGATTGTTCCTGCCGAAGCAGCTCCGGCTTCATCCGTCTCCTCCTTCACCGGAGGAAATTTGATTCTCCAGAAAAGAAAAGCTACAATAAGTACCATGGTGCCGATAAGCATGTAGGGAAGGGCTATTGTAGAAAATTTGTTCCCATTTCCGCTTCCCGAGAATATGAGCATGCCTCCCACCAGGGGACCCGCTACCCAGCCAAGCCCGTTGAACGACTGTGAGAAGTTTATCCTCCTTTCGGCATAATCGGGCGGACCCAGAACCGTAGTATAAGGATTTGCCGCAGTCTCCAGACAGGTCAGACCGCAGGCAATTATAAAGAGACATAACAGGAAACTTCCGAAGGTCTGGATAAAGGTGGCGGGAAACATCAGAAAAGCCCCTCCGGCAAAGAGGAGAAGACCGATTATAATTCCTTTTTTGTATCCAATCCTCTGCATAAGGAGTCCGGCAGGAACAGCCATCAGGAAATAGCCTCCGTAAAAAACAAACTGTATAAAGGCTGATCTGGCTTTCGACATGCTGAGGAGCTCCTGAAAATGCTTGTTCAGGACATCAATGCATCCGTGAGCAAAGCCCCATAGAAAGAAAAGACTGGTAACAAGTATGAAAGGGACCAGAAATCCCTCGTAAACAAGCTTCTGCCTGTTTGCGCCTGCAGGAGAACCGCTATTCATAGACAATCTTATTGGTCAGTACAAGATTGTCATCATTTGTGAATTTTCCAATACCTGTAAGAAATAAAAAACCCCGGAATTTAATCCCGGGGCCTTGTCTGCAGAAATCACTCGCGATTCATGATTTCCCGACAAATAGGTTTACCTTGAGCTTGAACTCGTCATAAATGGTCTTGTCTCC
>JAFGXK010000022.1 GCA_016936695.1 Bacteroidales bacterium
AAGAAAATTGACAATGCATAAGTGGTGAGGAAGACAATACCCCCGTCGTACCCGGATAATAATGTCGGCATCCAGACATATATTGCACATTCTACTGCCACATACAGGAAAATTGCTACAGAAAAGCCGAGGGCATAAGGATCCTTTACCAAAGACAGGGCACTTTTCAGGTTGACAGGTTCTTCTGCCGGCTTTATGTTCGCCGGATATTTAATCAGCAATGACATGATAATCAGGATCACACAAAGGGTACCCACAACAACATATAAAAACTTCCAGTCGACCCCGATTGAGAGAAAGTAGGAGACAATAAACGGACCGATGATTGCACCGACTCCGAAAAAGCCCTCTACAGTATTCATTGTTGAAGTATGCTCGACTGTCGATTTTGAGATATCGCCTATGAGTGCCAGCGCTCCTGTTTTAAAAATTCCAATTGCTATACCGGCAATAATCATGAGGTTAAGGAAAAAAGCAAAAGAGTTACCGGCAATAAAGAGGTATGAATTTATTGCATACAGGGCAAGACCTATGATAATCGTCCTTTTCCGGCCGATCCTGTCAGCAAGAAATCCAAGGAGGATACCTGAAAATGCAATGGCAATCATCGGTGTATAATGCATAAGTCCGGCGGAGGTCAGACTCAGATTGAACTGTTTCATGACTTCCGGAATAATTACACCAACTGCATCGGTTGACATTGCAAACATCATGAACATCAGGAATGTCAACCACTTTATTGTCGTTAAATGCTTCCGGGTGATCTGATCTGAATTTGCTTTCATAGGTTCAGGGTGATTGGTTAGTCTTAAGTCCCAGATGTTTTATTGAAGGCCAGCTCTACAATGCCTCCTTCATCAGTAGCTGTCACATTGAATGTATAATCTTTCAAATCTGCTTCCAGGGTTGCTGTGCAGTTATTGTTCTCCCAGCGCAGTTTTAATATTTCAGGTGTGGAATCAAGGATCTCCAGGCAGGCGTCAAACCCAAAGGCAGGGAAGTTGTTCCTGAATTTCAACAGGGAGAGCTGCCGCTGAACAACATCCTTTCTAATCCCTTCACAGGCAATGTCCAATTCCAGGTTTGTCCTGTTAATCTCTTTGTGACCCGCCGGGCCTGCTCTTTCAACAGCATCGTAATCATTCTTTCCAGCTAGCAGATCAAGGTACCATACCTGCGGAATTCCGGGCATAAATATTTGTATCGCCCGGGCTAAGAGGAGTTTGGCATCATCCTCTCCCAGGGCACTGTAATAGGTTGCATTCACCTGGTAATAGATATTCTTTTTGCCGTGCAGATCCTTAATATAGCCGCCACGGTTTACGACAGTGTCAATCAGGTTCTGAATCAGTTCATCAGCCAGCAATCCCTTCAGGTCGAGCAGAGGAATACCGTCATGACAACCAAGCATATTTACCAGCCTGATACCTTTTTCCCTTATATCCCGGATCCAGCGCACAAGGATCTCATTTGTATTCCTTTCCAGTGCATCAATTATCAATCCCGGCAGGAAGAAGTCATAGGTCATATAACCTTCCCCGGCAAGCTTTTCATGGATTTTTTCCTCGTATCGTGAATGGATCTCAGGAAGGAGAGTCAACCCGTACTTGTCAGCCATTGTCCTTATTCCTTCTAACAGGTTCCAGGTTCCGGGTTCGTTAAGAAAGTTCCTGGCACCCGGTTCCTTCGGTGCATAGGCGAATGCGTCCAGCCTGATTATCTCGGCCCCATACCCGGCGAGTTTTTTCAGTGTATCCTCATAATATTCCCAGACCTGTGGAGATTTTATGTTCAGGTCCATCTGACCAAGATATTTTCGCCTGGTTTCGAGCAGATTTATGATATCCTGACTATAGCGGGAAAATCGGCCTAAAGAGATATCTGATGGCTTCTTCCCTTCAACCAGAGCAGTATTTACAGTTTCAGCAATTTTCAGAGCCACGGCATATTGAATATCCGTTGCTCCCATCAGATCATGGGCATCTATTTTGTCATATTTTACCTCCTGGTAAAAGGTGTTCCAGTAAGGGACTTCCTTCCCGTCAGGCATACGGATGTTCAGCAGCGGGAGCCCGGGTTTCCTGAAAAACATATCCCTGACATATTCCGGGTCGGGCTGTATATACCCTTCTTCCGTCATGTGACCGCAGCCTTCCCAGAATTTGTTCCAGTCAATGAAGAAATCCTTGAATTTTGAGTACTCTCCATTCTCAACAATATCGCGGAATTGTCGAGAAAGGACAGATGAATGATTTAGTACAAAGTCGAATTTGAAAGATATACCAAGCTTTTTCAGATCATTCAGATCGTCCCGCGAAGCATATAGTTCATTCAGTTCATAATCAATAATTGAAAATCCACGATCAATATCTGTGTTGAAAATGCTTGGAAGAATATAGAATGATTGAAAGACATTCTCAAGTTCCGGTCTCTTTAAAAATTTAATAATATCACCCAATGTCCCTCCGATGCTGTCAGGATATGCATTAAGCATCGGACCAGCTTTTGTCAATGATTTTCCCGGCAGTTTTTTCCCGCTGTCCATGGTTTTTCCTTCCTATATCTGATCCTGCATCATGAGCCTTACAAAATCCCTGTAAGTGATAATGTCACCGCTTTTGGAGCAAATCAGCTTTGCCTCCGTTGCCTGCGAGATCAGCAGATGCTGCTCCAGTTCCAGTACCATGGTTGTAAACGGACTGTCGGTTGCACCGTCCCTGTTGCGTGATTTGCGATGTTCAAGGGTTTCCTGCGGGGTACTGTTGAGAAGGATCGGTATATCCACACCCTGAAGGTTGTGGCTGTTACCGTGAGTCCATTCTATTATAAGGATGTTCTTACCTGTAAAATCAATCGGGTCATACCAGAGTTCGGTCTCTTCCCTTCCCATTCTTTTAAGGAATATTCTGGATTCGCCGTTTTTGAACCGGGAAATGATTCCTTTTAGCTCCCTGAAGTCTATTTCATTTGTTGTTCCCAGATAATTCCTGAGTCCGTTCCTGCCTGCCTTCTGGTAAACGGAAAGCCAGGGATAGCGACTGACGTATTCAGGGTTTGAATCATGGCCACTTTCCTGGATCTCTTTCAGTATGACTTGCATTCCCTCATTATACAGGCCACCTGAAATAAGTCCATCGATGCCGCTTTTCCTGAAAACGTGAAGCCTTTCAGCATCATTGTATTTCGGTATCCTGTGGGGATAATTATCCCCGGACAGGGTATAGCTGCCAATTCCAAGCCGGGAAAGATAAAATGAGATCAGTGATGCTATCTCAGATTTGCCCACACCTGAACCTCCGCATACTACCACAACCACACGCTGATACGGGTTTCCATCCAGTGCCGTCACCAGCAGTTCCAATAATTTCGGGAAAATCACCTGAGCTTTCCGGATATGCTGAGAGCTGATACTGACTTTGTCACCCGGCATATCACCTTTGGGTATGATGTCCGTATCGCTTATCTCTTCAGGAATCCATGGAAGCATCTGGCGGATCTTATCTGCAATATCGCTCTTCGAAGACTTATCAATGTAATCTGACATCGCTCCCGGGCTTTTTATGAGAAACTAAAATTGTTGCATTCTAAACAGTCAATGACTTTCTGGCTTCCCTGTCAGGGTCATTCTTTACCTCACAGGTATCATTCAGAATCATGGTTTCTCCGTTTGCAGTGGTGTACTTTGGCCACTGAGGAAGGGATTCACAGTTCGGATCGCCGGTTCTCATGAATTGAACAAGTGCCTCTGACATCATTGCCGCCAGCTTCCGTGGTCTTGCGCCTCCGCCTGTATGAGAAATCTGGACATCGGTGTTGTAATACCAGAACCCGATATCCATGGTGTGGAAAGCTCTCAGTCTGCCATCAAACAGCGGAGGGTTCCATCCGAACCAGGCAAGATAAAGAGGAGCCGCCTGACGTACCTTCGCATCTGCTGTGGCAACAGTCTGCTTCCTGTTACTTATGGCCATTGACAATATTTCTATTGGTTTCCTGTCTGGAAAATTTTTTGCGTATGCATCAATAATAACCGGGCCTTTCTCACCCAATGACGGTCCGAAGCCTCTTGTTGTTTTAGCAAGCTCTTTTGCCTCATCCATAGTAATATTCTCGAGGGAAGAATCGAATGCACTCGGTGACCTCTCATAAAAGGTGCTGCAAATTATCATCGGGATATCTGACGACAGTTCACCGGAATAGAAAGGTTCGCGGGGCAGATAAAATCCATCGGCAACAGGACCAAATCCTCCCATCATGCCTGCCACCTGGGTTTCTGCTCTCAACTTCAATCCGGCCTTATTGGCAATTGCGTAATACTCTCTCCAGGAAACTTCCTGAAGCCTGTCTATTTGTGAGGCTGTTAATCCTGCCTCTTTCAGAATGTATGATCCGAGTTTCTCAGAATAACTCTTATCTCCACCTCTTAATGAGCTCCCGCTCAAAGCCACGGCCTTGTGGAACAACCCTTTGGCCGATGGCATTGCAGTGAGAGTGCATACTTTTGCCCCACCGCCTGACTGACCCATGATT
>JAFGXK010000023.1 GCA_016936695.1 Bacteroidales bacterium
ACATCACTTTTCATCTCGATGCTGATAGGGAAGAAAATAATCACATGGCTCCAGGTTAAACAGGTAGGTGAGGTTGTAAGAGACCTCGGCCTCGAAGGCCAGTACCAGAAGAAGGGAACCCCGTCGATGGGCGGTATTATAATTCTGGCAAGCATACTGATACCCGTCCTTCTCTTTGCAAGACTCGATAATATCTATATCCTTCTGATGATCCTCACAACAGTGTGGCTGGGGTTTATAGGTTTTATCGACGATTATATAAAGGTATTCAAAAAGAATAAGGAAGGACTGGCAGCACGTTCGAAGCTTCTGGGGCAGATCGTTCTGGGAATTATTATCGGTATTACTTTTTACTTCAGCAGGGATGTGATCATTATGGAGAGAGTACCTGTCTCGGAACTCACTCCAAGGGAAAGGATAGAAATGCTTGACCAGGACCGGCCTTTTTATGGTGACGATCAGGTATCAATGGAGCATAAGTCGACCAAGACCACCATACCCTTTATTAAGAACAATGAATTCAACTATGCATGGCTGGTGGCTTTCATTCCCGAAGATGTCAGAAAGCCTGCAACATGGCTTGTATATGTGCTTATAGTAATTTTCATATTAACAGCAGTTTCCAACGGAGCAAACCTCACCGACGGACTTGACGGACTGGCTACGGGCACTTCGGCGATAATAGGAACAGCACTGGGGATACTCGCCTACGTCTCGAGTAATACCATCTATGCCAACTATTTGAATATAATGTACATCCCAGACAGCGCGGAGCTTGTGATATATGCTGCCGCATTTATCGGAGCTACTATCGGCTTCCTGTGGTATAATTCATATCCTGCCCAGGTTTTCATGGGAGATACCGGAAGTCTTGCCCTCGGCGGCATTATTGCTGTTTTTGCAATTGTAATAAGAAAAGAGCTGTTGATTCCGATACTGTGCGGGATATTTCTTGTTGAAAATCTGTCGGTTGTACTGCAGGTTTCCTGGTTCAGGCATACAAGGAAGAAATACGGAACGGGGAGGAGAATATTTCAAATGGCGCCGCTCCATCATCATTATCAGAAAAAAGGATATCCTGAACCAAAGATAGTCACCAGGTTCTGGATTGTTGCGATAATACTTGCTGTGATAAGCATTGTGACTCTTAAGATCAGATAAAGGGAATGAAGAAGATTGTGATACTAGGTGCGGGCGAGAGCGGAACAGGCTCTGCAATTCTGGCCAGGAAGAAGGGCTTCGATGTTTTTGTATCCGATATGGGGGTGGTGAAGGAAAAGTACAGGGCTTTGCTTGTGGAGAACCAGATTCGATGGGAGGAAGGCAACCACACTGAGAGTGAAATTTTTTCAGCCGGTGAGGTTATCAAGAGCCCCGGCATCCGTGATGACGCCCCGCTCATTCTTAAACTTCGGGGAAAGGGCATACCGGTGATTTCGGAAATTGAATTTGCCGGCAGGTATGCGGCAGGTGTAAAAATATGTGTGACGGGTAGTAACGGTAAAACCACGGTTACGAACCTGATATATCATATCCTCAGAAAAGAAGGCAAAAACGCTGCAATGACAGGTAATGTCGGCAACAGTTTCGCCATGGCGGTGGCTGAGGGAGGCTTTGACTATTATGTTATTGAACTGAGCAGTTTCCAGCTTGACGGGATGTATGATTTCAGGGCTGACATCGCAATCCTGATGAACATCACGCCTGATCACCTCGACAGGTACGACCATAACCTGCAGAACTACATTGATTCCAAATTCAGGATAACCAGGAACCAGCGGAAATCCGATTTCTTCATTTACTGGGCCGATGATCCCATTATCAGAAAGGAGCTGGCTGCAAAAGAGTACGGAATGACCCTCCTTCCTTTTTCAGCTGATTCGAAGGAGAAAATGGCAGCCTGGATCGAGAACGACGAACTGATTATTGATTACCATACTAAAACCAACCTTATGACCATTCACGATCTGGCACTGAAGGGCCGCCACAACATTTTCAACTCAATGGCGGCGGCTATTGCAGGCAAAGTTCTGACAATCAGGAAAGAGACTATCCGGGAAAGTCTTTCCGATTTTCAGGGAGTTGAGCACCGGCTCGAACCGGTGATCACTGTCTGCGGGATCAACTTTATAAATGATTCAAAGGGCACCAATGTCAATTCTACATGGTACGCCCTGGAATGCATGGAGACCGATGTGGTATGGATTGCAGGAGGTATCGACAAGGGGAATGATTACTCCGAGCTTTTCCCGATGGTGAAGCAGAAGGTGAAGGCTATTGTCTGCCTGGGCAAGGATAACAAAAAGATAATTGAGTCATTCAGGGATATTGTGCCTACGATTGTTGAGACATCTTCAATGGTTGAGGCCGTCAGATCGTCGTACTACCTGGCCCGGAAAGGTCAGACTGTTCTTCTGTCGCCGGCCTGTGCAAGCTTCGACCTTTTCAATAATTATGAGGACAGGGGCCGGCAGTTCAAGCAAGCCGTGAGGAATCTTTAAATAAAGGATAATAATGCAGCAAGGCTGGCTAACAAAAACATTCAAGGGCGACAGGGTAATCTGGGCGCTGGTGGTGGTCTTTATGATCTACTCACTGCTGGCCGTCTACAGCTCTTCAGTGAGTGTCGCCTATCTCCGGCACGGCGGAAATACATCCTACTTCCTGAGAAGCCAGTTTATTATCCTTGCCCTGAGCCTCGGTATAATAGTGATCGTTCACTATCTGCCTTACAGGATATATTACAGGCTTTCGGGATTGCTTCTGCTTTTTTCAATTGCCTTGCTGGCGCTTACTTTTGTGATCGGCGACAGGATCAATGATGCCGTCAGGGCTATCTACATTCCTGGTGTCGGGAGGATACAGTCGTCCGATATAGCCAAGCTCGCACTCGTGATATATCTGGCAAGGGTTCTGGGTCAGTTTAAGGACAAGCTTACCGATTTCATGCTTGTGACCAGGTACATGATGATCCCGGTTGCAGTGGTCTGCGGCCTCATCATGCCCGAGAACCTTTCAACAGCAGTTATGGTGTTCGGCATCAGTATGATAATCATGTTCATCGGACGCGTCCCCATTAAATTTCTGCTGGCTTACGTCGGAATGGCAATGGTTGGTATTGCGATTATGGCAGGGGTTCTAATGCTTATATCGGATGATAACAGGGTTAAGACATGGGAGAGAAGGATTCAATCCCATTTCTCGAGCAAGGTCGATGACGATGCAAACTACCAGTCGAATCAGGCTAAAATTGCCATATCGACAGGCGGATTATTCGGCAAGGCACCTGGAGGAAGCACCCAGCGCAACATGTTGCCGCAGTCGAACTCCGACTTTATTTTCGCAATAATAATTGAGGAATATGGTCTGCTTTTCGGCGCATTGCCTCTGATACTGGCCTATATGGTTTTGCTGTTCCGGGGGATAACCATTGTCAGGAAATGCGATGCCGCTTTTCCTGCCTATCTGGTGATCGGCCTGGTGGTCATGATAACCGTCCAGGCAATGATAAACATGATGGTTGCAGTGGGTCTGTTCCCTGTAACCGGCCAGACCCTGCCGATGGTTAGCTGGGGGAGAACATCGGCGCTTGTGATGAGCTTCTCTATCGGAGCCATCTTAAGTGTCAGCAGGGTGGTAAATGCAAGGATTCGCAAGGAAGAATTACCTGAGGAAGAAAAAACTGACGAAGGAGAAAGAATATATGAACCGGCAGGAGCATAAAAGGATTATAATCAGCGGTGGAGGTACAGGGGGACATGTGTTCCCGGCTATTTCCATTGCCAATGCCCTGCGCCGGATCGACCATGATATCGAGTTACTTTTTGTTGGAGCCGAAGGCAAGCTGGAGATGGAAAAAGTGCCTGCTGCCGGTTTCAGGATAGTCGGACTGCCGGTTGCCGGGATAAACCGGAAAAAAATTCTTAGTAATATACAGGTATTTTTCAGGCTGATTGCAAGTCTCAGGATAGCACGAAGGACGCTGAAGGAATTCAGGCCTCATGCTGCAGTGGGAGTTGGCGGATATGCGAGCGGACCAGTACTGAGGCAGGCAGGCAGAATGAATATCCCCTTCCTGATCCAGGAACAGAACAGCTATGCCGGTGTGACCAACCGGCTTCTGGCTAAAAAGGCCGCTGTTATATGTGTGGCATACGAGGGCATGGAAAAATACTTCCCTGCAGAAAAGATTATTCTTACAGGAAATCCGGTGCGCCAGAACTTTGATGATCTGAAGGCAAAGAAGGAAGAAGCCCTGAAATTCTTCGGTTTAAGCGCCGGACTGCCGGTTATCCTGGTCCTTGGGGGTTCGCTCGGCGCAGGAACAATAAACAGGTGTCTTTCTGAGAACCTTGATGTACTGAGGAATTCAGAATGCCAGTGGCTGTGGCAGACCGGAAGGTACTACTATGATGATGTCAGGAAACTGGTTCCGGAACAGGGAGGTAAGATATCGGTCCATTCCTTCATCGACAGGATGGATCTTGCATTCGCGGCAGCCTCTGTAATAATTTCAAGGGCAGGAGCCGGTACTATTTCGGAATTGTGCCTTGTCGGGAAACCGGTAATTCTGGTTCCCTCGCCCAATGTGGCTGAGGATCACCAGACAAAAAACGCTATGGCGCTCGCGGCAAAGGATGCGGCGATTGTTGTTCCTGATTCCGAAGCCGGTAAACTGCTGGTAACTGAAGCTCTGAATCTTGTTTCTGACGATGGGAGGAGAAGTACATTATCAGGGAATATAAGAAAGATGGCCGAACGGGATGCAGATGTCCGTATAGCCCGGGAAGTAATCAAACTCACTGAATGATGATCGACCTGAGAACCATAGAAGGGATCTATTTTGTCGGTATCGGAGGAATCGGCATGAGCGCGCTTGCACTTTATTATGAGCAGGAGGGCTTTCTGACCGGCGGTTACGACAGGTCAGAATCGGCCATTACCCGGGCGCTTGCTGAAAAGGGATGCTTTATAACCTATGATGATTCCCTGAAAGAGGTTCCTCCCCTGTTCAGAGAAGTCCGGTTCAGGGACAGGGTGATTGTGGTCTACACTCCTGCAATTCCGCCCGAGAATCATATCATTTCATTCTTCCGCAAGAACCGTTACAGGATTTACAAGCGATCGGAAATACTCGGTGAGATATCTTCATCGGGCGATACCCTTGCAATAGCAGGCACTCATGGCAAGACAACGGTTTCGACTATGGCAGCGCATCTTCTTAAACAGTCGCATGTCGATTGCACTGCCTTTCTGGGAGGCATTTCAAAGAACTACGGCTCAAACCTGCTTACCGGAGGAGGCAGGTATATAGTGATGGAGGCTGACGAGTTTGACAGGTCTTTTCACAGGCTCAGTCCGCTGATGGCTGTTGTTACCTCTGTCGACCCGGACCACCTCGACATTTACGGCGACCATCAGTCGATGATAAATGCCTATAACGAGTTCTGCTCAAAAATCAGGAATCAGGGTTTGCTTTTTGTTAACTACGGGATAAGGAACAGTATTGAAATACCGGCAGGAGTAAGCAGGTACACCTACGGCTCAGAACCGGAAGCCGATTACAGGTACTACGGAATAAGACGGTCGGGTAGCAGTTACATCTTCAATCTGCACACTCCCGGCGGTGTACTGGAGGATCTTGAATTCCCCTTTCCCGGCGTAGTCAACATTGAGAATCTTACGGCAGCTGTTGCCCTGGCTCTGAATTGCGGAGTCAGCATGGATGAAATCAGGCAGGCCGTAACCCGGTTCATGGGAGTAAGGAGAAGATTCGACATCAGGGTAGATCTTCCGGGCCTGGCATATATCGACGATTATGCCCATCACCCCGAGGAGATTAGGGCATGTATCACCAATGTCAGGGAGTACTTTGGAGGAAGAAAAATCACAGGCATATTCCAGCCTCATCTTTTTTCGCGCACCCGCGATCACGCCGACGGATTTGCACGGATTCTCGATGAACTGGACGAGGCAATCCTGCTTCCTGTTTATCCTGCAAGGGAAAAACCGATCCCCGGAGTTGATTCGGCTTTGATCTTTTCAAGAATGAAATCGCCTGGCAGGAGGATGATGATGCCGGAGGATATTCCCGCTATGCTTGATCCCGGCAAAATTGATGTTCTGGTTACAATAGGCGCCGGAGATATAGATAAACTCGTTGCGCCGATAGAGGAGAAACTTCTGAACAGCAGAATGAAATGAAAAAGGCACTGAGGATATTGTTACTTATTCCGTCGCTGTACCTGGTTATAGCGCCGGTCTGGTATTCACACTGGCATAATACAAAGCTTTGCAGTAAGATAGAAATCACAATAGTTGATTCAGCCGATTATCATTTTGTAACTGAAAGGGATATCCGGAACACCATCCTGAACAAGAACGGTAATCCTGTGGGAAAGACTGTAAAGGAGATCAATATTGAGGAGATTGAGGAGACAATGAGCGGATACAGGGAGCTCAAAACGGCCGAGGTCTTCATTTCGATTGATGGTGTGCTTCATATTGTAGGCGACCAGCGCACACCGGTCATGAGGGTTATGGCCTCAAACGGAGGTGATTATTATATCGACGACGAAGGTGTGGTGATAAGAAGAAGGAACCTTTACACACCCAGACTCCATATCGTAGGAGGGAATGTAAATATCAGCCAGGCAATGCTTAATGGAACAAGCGTCTTGGATACCAGCATAAAGAATTCAATACTGAAGGATATCTTTTATCTGGTTGATTATATAAAAAGGGATGATTTCTGGTCGGCCCAGATCGATCAGGTTTTTGTTGACAGGTATGACGAAATAGACCTGATACCGAGAGTCGGCAATCATGTTATCCATCTCGGCAGCCCGGGTGAATTTGAGATGAAGCTCAAATACCTCAGGGTGTTTTACGACAAAGTCCTGCCCGAGGTCGGCTGGGACAGATATAAGTCTATCAGCCTTGCTTACAAGGATCAGATAGTTTGCAAAAGAAGATAAAGAATAATCCATATATCAGACTATGAGCAAAAAGGAACAGTATGTAGCAGCAATCGACATTGGAACAACAAAGATTGTGGCCATTGTCGGTAAGAAAAACGAGAACGGCAAAATTGAGGTTCTCGGCATAAGCAAGGCTCCTTCAACAGGCGTCAGGAGAGGAGTTGTTCAGAACATTGAAGAGACTGTCAATGCCATTCAGGCAACTGTCGACGATGTTCAGAAAACAACCGGAGTTGTTTTTCATGAGGTCTTTGTAGGCATTGCAGGTCAGCACATCAGAAGCATCAAGACCCGCGGCTCAAGGATGCGTGACGACTTCGACGACGAAATAAAGAAGGAAGAAGTCTTCAAGCTTATCGAAGACATGTACAAGATACATGTTGAAATGGGGGAGGAGATAATTCATGTGATTCCACAGGTTTTCATTATCGACAATGAACCGGGAATCAAAAATCCTATCGGCATCTGCGGTCATCAGCTGGAGGCCAACTTTCACATTGTCATAGGCCGGGTCGCCGCTGCCAAGAACATAGAGAGATGTGTTCAGAGGGCCGACCTGAAACTCAAGGATCTTATCCTTGAACCTCTGGCATCAGCCGATGCGGTGCTTACTGAAGATGAGAAGGAAGCCGGTGTTGTCCTGGTAGATATTGGCGGC
>JAFGXK010000198.1 GCA_016936695.1 Bacteroidales bacterium
CCAGTGACAAAAGATATATATCACTGTTCCCGGCGGCATTTTCATCCTGCAGATCGAATGCAACAAAGCGGTTATCAGGAGAAAGCCAGGGTTTTCCCCCCAGATATGATTTTTCAAATGTCTTTAGTACCTCTGTTGAGCCATCAACTGTGGAGATGAGCATTATCTGACTTTCCGGCCTCCCGCGAACACTAAAAGTGGCAACGATATGTTTTCCGTCTGAAGACCAGTTCCCCAGTTCGATCCAGTCATATTTGTCTGAAATTAGAAGATCCCTGCTTTCACCTTTGTGGACATCGACAATACTTAAATTGTTTTGATCTTTATCAGATTTCCACCAGAAATATGCAATCTGTTTTCCGTCAGGTGACCACATGGAATAATACACCTGTTCATTTTGATCTTTATAATCAGTCAGGAGTTTTCTCTCTTTTGTTTTAAGATCTAGAATGCCCAGATTGCCACCGGAGTCCCAATCAGTATATGAAATATAACGACCATCGGGTGATGGAGAACCAAGGGGTTCAATATCAGTGTCGGGGAGGGCTTTCCTGATTATGAGGTCTTTCTTTTTTGTTTCCGGCTTTAGTTTTTCAAGTGGCAGGAAGTTATCCACTAGCCAGAATTCAGCATTACCTCCCTTCCCTCCTGCGAATACGAACTGCTTCCCGTCCGGGGACCAGTCGAGATGCCATATCTCAGCGTCAGTAAGACCTGTTCTTACCTCCCTGGTCTTCCCGTCTTCTATTTTGATGACCAGAATGGCCTTATCAGCATTACAGGCAATCTCTTTACCGTTGGGTGACCATACCAGCTCCACATTGACATTGGCAGTAGGAACCTCGCAGACAGTTCTTGTCTTTCCGTCACTTACATTAATGATTCTGAGGTACCCTTTACGCCCTTGCCTGTTTTGACAAATGCCGAATGTAAGATAGGCTATCATCTCACCGTCCGGAGACCATACGGGTGAAAATATATAATCATCTGCCTCGGGAATAAGCCTTACAGGTTCGCCCCCTTCTGAGCTTACTGTATATATACTCACCTTGTCAAACACTTTCTGGTCGTCTGTTAAGGCTGCCCTTAAAAAGGCAATTTTACTTCCGTCCGGCGACCAGCTGGGGCACATATCGGCATACCTGCCCTCTTTGTTTGTAATCTGCATGGCTTCTTTCCCGTCGAGAGATAACTTCCATATCTTGGAATTTGGCCATTCTCCTGCACCGGCAGTGTCAGCGGCAGTGTAAGCTGCTGTTAAGATCATCGTCCCGTCGGGTGAGATCCTGTTGCCGCTCTGGTATGGCAGTTGTCTCACAATTTTGCCAGAATATACTTCAGGTAATGGGATTCCTGTTCCTCCTCCGGAAGGAACAGAGTAAAGTCTCATTTTCCTGAACCGGTTCACTCCTTCTTCAGGCGGTTTTACGTATATTATATGTCTGCCGTCATTTGTCCACCTGGGTTGTAAAGCATAGCATGCGGCAGACACTATTGCCGCCTGACCACCTTCAGCTGGCAGTGTGAAAATTGAAAAATCCCTTTTTGCAGTTATCAATAATCCGATTTTATCATCATTTGTCCATCCTGCCAGCATTGTCACCTCTTCTGCACTTTCAGGAGCTTCGATACTTGTTACATTCCCTGTTGCATCAGGCTTATCCGGTATCTCGACGATATTTATCATCTTGTTCTTCGGGGCATCAAGGTATGCTATCATTCTTCCATCCGGAGACCATACCGGACTGCTTGCCTTGGCTGCCTCTGCCAGCAGTCGGGGTTTGCCTCCCGAAGCCGGTACGGTCCATAAGCTCAGGCCACCCTCTTCGCGTCCAAGCCCCCTGTCCTGAACATAGGCGATCATTTTACCGTCAGGAGAGAAGACAGGTTCCCTTGCCTGCATCTCAACAAGCTTTGTTGTTTTACTACCGTCAACTTCTGTGATATATATATGTTGCTCATTATCCTCAACCATGCTATGGGCAAGTCTTTTACCGTCGGGTGAGAGGCTAAGCCTGTAATTGATTACCCGTGCATCACGATAGCACTTAATTATTTTTTCCGTCATTCCGCCGCCTGAAGAAACGATATGTATTGTCTGGTTTCTACCCTGACCTTCTCCAAGATCATTGAAAGCGATCCATTTTCCATCTCGTGACCATGCCAGTCCGGACCGTTCCACCTTAATATCCCCGGTATTTACCTGTACGGGCTTACCCGGGAAACCTGGCCCAACATTTCCTGAAAGGGGCGTTGTCCATAAGTTATTGTCTGAAGAGATATGAGCAAGTGTTTTGCCATCTGGTGATAAACTGACAGTCCAGGAAAGACGTGAAGGTATTTTTATTTTTGTGAATTCGGGTATAAGCGGTGTCTCAGGTAATGTCTCCGCAACAAGTATTATCAGCGTGTTCAGCCTTTCTTTTGCAATGGCTACTTCGTTCTTCTGTGTCGGGAAATTGTTTACCAGGCGCTGATAAGCTTTTATTGCTTCCTGTGTGCCGAGCTTTTCATAGCACAGTCCAATATGAAGCAGTGCTTTTGCCCTCAGTGATACTTCTGCGGATGGATTATCCGCTACCTGGTTGTACAGATCTATAGCTTCCTGAAGGGCTCCTTCACCCTCTTCCTTAGTCAGGCCTTTCTGGTATAATTGTTCGGCAGTCTGGGCCTTTGCGGTATTTATGGTGACAGCAATAAGTGCAAGCACCAGAATGATTTGAATAACGATTGGTTTCATTTTTTGGTCCTCCTTTTTTGTTTAATACAAATTTATGGCGACCAGAAATGCCCTGTGTCATAGGAAGGTATAAGTTATGTAAAAATTGTGTCATGAACAAAGTTTTATTGCCAGCCTCCGGCTGACGTGGCGGAGGAAGGAGCAGGGTAATGAACACTCCAATAACATCCCTCTGGCCCCCTTGACTCACTATAATTGTCGGGCTCGTCCCCCTA
>JAFGXK010000199.1 GCA_016936695.1 Bacteroidales bacterium
GGAAGTTATATAATCGGCAAACTCATTGAAATCAAAAAAGATGCGGGAATATTCTTAATCGCTATTGCTATGATCATCGGATTTCTGGTGCTTTATGCCATAGGTGTCCTTCACTTGTCTGTTGTGGGAAAGCTCAGTTTTGCCAAGGCCGTTTCTGTTGGGATGATACCCTTCCTGATCGGCGACGCCGTAAAGATCGTGGTTGCCACCTTCGTCACACTGAAGTTGCGGAACCGGATTTTCCCAAAAAAATGAATCAGGAAAATATACAATGATCAAAATAACAAATCTTCATTACAGATATGACTCACATGCCAACCCTGTCCTTCAGGCGATTGACCTGGAGATACAGGAAAGCACGTATGTCGCCGTTATCGGGCCTAACGGCTGCGGAAAAACAACGCTTATAAGACATCTCAACGGTCTCCTGGTCCCCACCGAGGGCAGTATTCAGGTGGACGGCATGTATACGGGAAAATCAGCCTCTCTCAGGGACATCAGGCAAAGGGTAGGCATGGTTTTCCAGAACCCTGACAACCAGATTGTGGGAATGTCTGTTCAGGAAGATGTCTCATTCGGTCCCGGGAACCTGGAGCTTCCTTCGGAGGAAATTCGAAAGAGGGTTGAACATTCGCTTGACCTCGTAGGAATGACGGCCTTCGCAGACAGGGCGCCACACACCCTCTCCGGAGGAGAGAAACAACTGGTTGCCATTGCCGGAGTCCTGGCTATGAATCCATCATACATTGTGCTGGACGAACCAACCTCTTTTCTCGACCCTCAGGCAAGGAAAAGGGTTCTGGATGTTATCAAGTCCCTGAATGAGAGAGGTATCACCATCGTCCATGTAACCCATAATATGAATGATATCGTCGACGCGGACCGCGTTATAGTCATGAGCGGCGGCAGGATTCTTATGGATGAAGGGCCTTCCCGGGTATTTTCAAGGTGCGAATGGTTGCAGAAATTGGGCCTGGATGTCCCTGCGATTACGGAACTGCTGTGGCGCCTGAACCTGATGGGAGCTGAACTTCCCCCGGATATCCTGAACATGGACGAAGCCTGCCGGGCCATTTCTGAAGTGATAGGAAGAGGCGGGGCTCAGGACGACTCCGAAATATTGCATATTGGTCAGCAAAAAAGGAATTTATGCGCAGCCCCTTAACTCTGAGGTATTTCAAATATGTATAATCTCGGTCAATATATCCCACGGACATCTTTAATCCACAGCCTGGATCCACGTATCAAGATACTTTTTGTGATCCTGCTGAGTATCATCATCTTAAATACACAGGCACTTTCGGCAATGATAATCAGCGTTTTTCTCGCTTTTCTAATTCCTGTATCCCGAATTTATCCACGGCAAATCCTTCGCTCACTTAAACCCGTCATCCCTTTTCTTCTGCTCCTCTTCCTGCTTCATCTGCTGCTAACTGAAGGGGCGCCCGTTCCGCCGTTTCCCCACTGGAGGGTAACCGTTACCTATGACGGTCTTTTCAAGGGAATCATGGTGACATGGCAATTCATTCTCCTGATTATCAGCGCTTCTTACCTCACTATGACAACTCCTCCCACGGCACTGGTTAGTGGCCTCGAAGGGCTGCTGAAGCCTTTCAGAATAGTCGGAGTTCCATCTCATGACGTGGCCGTCATGGTCTCCGTGGCCTTGAGATTCGTCCCTACATTCATCCAGGAAATTAGAAACATCCGGGAGGCCCAAATGTCCCGCGGAGCATATCTAAAGGCCGGAAATATTTACAGCCGCATCCGCTCCACAGTATCCATGCTGATCCCGGTTATCAGCAATGCCTTCCGAAGGGCAGACGAACTCGCCACCGCCATGGAAAGCCGGGGCTATGCCGGCGGACCTCGCACCTATATGCATGACCTGCGCCTGACCTTCAGGGACTACGGTGCGATTGCGGTGATGCTGCTTATTGGCGTATTCTGCCTGTTCCAGGGCGATCTCTCTCATTTGCTCCACCTCAGAATGCATGTATAAATTCTATTCATGATACTGGCATTTGAGATCAGAAATAACTTAACTAACCGCAGCTATAAGATATAAAAGAAAGGATTCTATTCGGGCTTGATTAAAATCAACTGCTTTTGTTATGCCGGCCCCGCAATTGATTCGGAGCCGGACAAACGAAATGGACTTTTCCGGCAGACTTTCTTAACGCCGGTCCTATCTGAAAAATTCAATAAGCTTTTCAAATGAAGCCTGATCGATTTTCTGCTCTACAAGCGCCTTATCCATAATGGCGGGCAGCTTCTCATCCAGGGATGGCCTGTCAGCTCGATAGATTATCCCGATTGGAATTTTATCTCCCCATTCCTGAGCCTTCTGGAATGCCAGCCCCCTGTCCCTGGGATCATAGGTTGGATCATCATTGATATCGTAAACCCGGCTCTTGTACCACTGATAGGTGTTTACCCTGTTGAACGTAACGCAGTTTTGAAGTATGTCGATAAACGAAAAACCCCTGTTCCGGATACCCTGGCGTATCAGTCCGGCCAGATGTTCAGGTTCTCCGGAAAAGCCCCGCGCCACAAAAGAACAATTCATGGAAATGGCCAGCAGCAATGGGTTCAACGGAGGAGAAAATGACCCCAAGGGAGTGGTCCCGGAGACATACCCAAGGTCGCTGGTGGGAGATGTCTGCCCCTTGGTAAGCCCGTA
>JAFGXK010000200.1 GCA_016936695.1 Bacteroidales bacterium
AATTGACAGAAACGGTATTTGACCATACTACTCTTGTTGAGGGAGGGACCCTTGTTCTCGAAATGGGCGACAGGCCGAATCGGAGATGGGGCATTAATAATAATGTTAACTAAATAACAATGAAAGAATTCTGGATCAAGAGCTTTATTGCAGTCACTCCATGCATTCTTGCTCAATGCAATCCGGCAGAACGGGACACAATTCAATCTGACCGGCCGAATATCCTGATTGCAATCGGGGATGATATTTCCTGGCAGCACATGGGCGCCTATGGATGCACCTGGGTTAAAACACCGGGATTTGACAGGGTCGCCAAAGATGGAATTATTTTCAGAAATGCTTATACCCCCAACGCAAAATCCTCCCCGTCAAGGGCATGCCTTCTGACTGGCCGAAACAGCTGGCAGCTTGAAGAAGCTGCCAACCACGTACCCTTCTTCCCTGTAAAATTTACCACCTTTATGGAAGCATTGGGAAATAATGGTTATTATGCCGGTTTCACGGCAAAAGGATGGGCTCCCGGTGTGGCAATCGACAGTGCTGGAAATCCGAGGAAACTCACTGGCTTAGCCTTTAACGCAAAGAAAATTAAGCCTCCGACAGAAGGAATTTCCAATTCTGACTATTCGGGGAATTTTGAAGAATTCCTGAATGCAAAAGATCCTTCCTTACCATTCTGCTTCTGGTATGGCGCTCACGAACCCCACCGGAGATACCAGTTCGGATCTGGCGTCTCCTTAGGAGGAAAAAGCCCAGAAGATATCGAAAAAGTACCGGATTTCTGGCCCGATAATGATACTGTGCGTAATGATATGCTTGACTATGCCTTTGAGATAGAACATTTCGATTCTCACCTCGAAAAAATGCTCGCTTTGCTTGAAGAGAGGGGTGAACTTGACAATACAATTATCATAGTTACAGGGGATAACGGGATGCCTTTCCCGCGTGTGAAAGGGCAAAGCTATGAATATTCAAACCATATGCCCCTTGCAATTATGTGGGGAAAGGGAATTAAAAATCCGGGGCGCACTGTTTTTGACTACGTAAGCTTTATTGACATAGCTCCAACTCTGCTCGATGCCTGCGGAATAACTTTGGAAGAAAGCGGCATGCAGCCACTTGAAGGTAAAAGCCTTTTGAATATTTTTAAAACACGTAGGTCCGGTCTGGTTGACAAATCTCGCGATTTTGTCCTTATTGGCAAAGAACGTCACGATGTTGGCCGTCCTGATGATGCCGGATATCCTGTTAGGGGGATCGTAAAGGAAGGATATCTTTACCTGATAAATTACAAACCAAACCGCTGGCCTTCGGGGGATCCTGAAACCGGCTACCTCGATTGTGATGCAAGCCCTGTAAAAACTCTTATACTGAACATGAACCGCATGCATCAGTCACCCTTTTACTGGAATCTCAGCTTTGGGAAAAGACCTGATGAAGAGTTGTATAATATCTCATCTGACCCGGAGTGCATGATAAATCTGGCAGCTGATCAGGGTTACTATCCATTGAAACAAAAACTGCGCGGACAAATGCTTCAGAATTTGCGTGAACAGGAAGATCCAAGAATATTGGGTAATGGAGATATTTTCGACAATTATCCATATTCTTCAGAAACTGTAAGGGATTTCTATAACAGGTATATGAAAGGCGTGATATCGCGGAAGTCAGCAGGCTGGGTCGATTCAACGGATTTTGAAGAATGAAATCAGATTTTGATGTGATTATTTCAGGGGCAGGTCCCGCCGGATGCACGGCAGCCCTGGCTCTGGGGTCATCAGGACTAAGTGTTGCATTAATCGAGAAGGAAAGGTTTCCTCGCGAAAAAGTGTGCGGAGATGCCATCCCTGCCTATGTTCCTAAAGTGCTCGGCACAATCGATCCTTCATTCCGGGCTGCCCTGGAAGAGATTGAGGATAAACAACCGGTCAGCATCTGCCGTTATGTGGCTCCTGACCGGACTGCTCTCGACATCGCCTTCCGTGAAAATGGCATGGTCTGCCGCCGCCCGGTTTTCGACTCCTTCCTCCTTAAACTTGCGTCAGGCCTTGATAACCTGACCATTTTCACCGGGAAACTGATAAAGAATATCAGAACCGGAAGCAAAGGTGTTGCCGTTAGCACCGGAAACGGTGAAGAAATAACCGCACGACTGCTTATAGGTTGTGACGGTAGCACAGGTGTATCAAAAAGGATCCTTGCACCTTCCATCCATGAACCTTCGGAAGGATCGGTTGCTGTCAGAGCTTACTTCAGCGGCATAAAGGACAATCCTCATGAAACCCTGGAGTTTCATTTCCTTAAGGATCTGCTCCCGGGATATTTCTGGATCTTTCCTCTTCCCGGAAATGAATTTAATGCAGGAATAGGAATGCCGTCGGCTATCGTAACCTCCAGGAAACTAAATCTCAGGGACACCATGATGAAGATCATTGAGACCGACCCGGTCATCGGGCTCAGATTCTCCGGTGCTTCAATGAAAGGGAATATTAAAGGATACTATCTTCCGCTTTTCACCCGTAAAAGAAAAATCTCAGGTGAAAGATTCATGCTTTGCGGCGATGCCGCTTCACTTGTGAATCCGGCAACAGGCGCCGGAATCGGACAGGCAATGCAATCGGGAAGATACGCCGGATGGCAGGCCGCGGAATGCTTCCGGAAAAATGATTTCTCTGATGAATTTATGAAATCGTACGATTTAACTCTTTACGGGAAATTGTGGCGCTCCAACAGAAATTACATGATAATAAGAAACCTCGTCCTGAAAAATCCCGCGGTGCTTAACCTCGCATCAAGAGCAGGAAATTCGAACCGGTACATCAGGAAGGCGCTGGCTGAAAAGCTCTGATGCAAGATATTCCTGCAAATGTATCCTGTTTCCGCATACGGAGCCAATTTAAATTCCCTGCTAAATTTTAGTTTCTCCCCCCTTTTTAGTATCTTCAGCTAATGATTCCTGGCTTTGTATTTGTGATCAGAAATAAACTAAAAATGGAATGAAGAAACCCCTGATCATGGCCGCAGTCCTCATCCTGCTCTGTTCATGCATGAACACCAGGCAATTTGCCGACACACTCAAATCTCCCCGCATTCATTTCGGAAAAAGAGGAGGATTTACAAATATCCCCCTGGAATATGTTCTTACCGAAAAGGGACAGCTTTTTAAACTCGAAAATGACTCCCTGCTTAAACCCAGAAAAATCTCTTCCGGTCAGCTTGACAATATAAACAGCCTTATTAGCAATACCGGCTTCAGGGATCTGAATATAAACGAACCCGGGAACATTACTTATTTTATACGGGTTGTCACAAATGAGTACGACAATGAGGTACTCTGGTATGATTCATCACAAATGCAGGGACTTGCAATGATTTATAAAGCCCTGATGGAGGCCACCGCAAAAGACGAAGAATGATGAAAAAAATGTTTGTACTGGTACTGCTTCTTATTCCGGTCATAATTGCTTCGGGGCAGAATACAACTTTCAAATCCCGGACAAAATATCCCTCAGGAACCCATAAGCCCGGTTTTGAGTTCGTAACGGTAACCTCGAATGGTATCTCAAAATCAGGAACTTCAGGCAAGTCTGCAACAGCTCCTTCTCTTGAAAGGTTCTTGCTGAAAGGCGGTCCTCAACAGGTTGATAAAGTGATACGAAAGGATGGCAAACCTGTTTACATAGAGAGAAAAACGAACCCGTCCAAATCGGATCCTTATTCCTCACCAGGGGAAAAATTGTCGAGGTTCCTCGAAGAAACAAGGATCATAAGCGGAACTATAAATCCGAAAGAACAGTTCGCTGTCACGCAAATAAATGAAGACAGGAACGGGATCACCCATCTGAAAACAATACAGCGGTACAGGGGGATCGACATATACGGATCGGAAGCTACATTCCATATATCTGCTCAAAAAGAAAGATACATGGGCTTATTTCACAACATTGAGAATGAAATCAATACAGTCCCTGTCATCAGTTCCTCAACAGCAATCACAAGTGTGAAGTCCGACCTGATGCATAAAACAGTGGTGAAGGAACTGAACGCCAACGAAAAAAAGCTATTGAAATACCAGTCACCCGAAACCAGGCTTGTGATCTACAATACGGAAGGCATGGCTCTCTTGCTTGCCTGGGAGATAACCTTCAGGCCAAATGTCGTTGAAGTGTGGAAATACTTCATTGATGCTGAAACCGGAAACATCATACACTCATTCAATGCCACCTGCACCGACGGTCCGGAAACTGCAACTGCCCTTGACCTGAACAACATATCAAGGACAATTAATACCTACCTTGAGAACGGAACCTATTACCTCCTCAACATTGCAGAACCCATGTTCAATCCCTCGACCGAAGAGGGAATGATCATAACCCTCGATGCAAACAACACCTCAACCAATGAGCTGGATTACAGGTACGTAACCTCCATCAATAATATATGGAACAACAAGTCGGCCGTATCCGCCCATTACAATGCCACGAGAGCTTATGATTACTTACTTCAGACTCATGGTCTGAATTCAATAAACGGTAACGGCGGTAATATAATTTCATTCATAAACGTTGCAGAGGATGACGGAAGCTCCATGGAAAATGCTTTCTGGAACGGGCAGGCGGTATTTTACGGGAACGGCGGGGAATATTTCAAGCCGCTGGCAGGAGCTCTCGATGTCACTGCTCATGAACTGGGACACGGCGTGGTTTCAAACACCGCGAACCTGGAATATTACGGTCAGCCGGGAGCCATTAACGAAACCTACGCCGATATTTTCGGTTCGATGGTCGACCGCGACGACTGGCTCATAGGTGAAGATATTACCAGAACCACCTTTTCTCCGTCGGGAGCCCTGAGAAACATGGCCGACCCTCACAATATGGGCCGGGAGGGCGACCATTACTGGCAGCCTAAACATGTCTCGGAAATGTACCTTGGCACAGAAGATAACGCAGGTGTCCATATTAACAATGGTATCGGAATCCATGCATACTACCTGTATGCCACAGCAGTATCTAAAGACAAGGCCGAACAGGTCTTTTTCCATGCTCTTACTCACTACCTCACAAAAACATCCCGCTTCATCGATTTCAGGATCGCCGTCATCCAGTCGGCATCAGATCTTTTCGGAGAGGGATCATCTGAAGCAAATGAAGCAGCAAAGGCATTTGATTCCGTAGGTATCTATGAAGAGGAAGTCGTTCAGAAAAGCCAGGATTATGAAGTCAATCCCGGAACCGAGTTCATTCTCTTCTGCAATACAGATCAGAATTACCGGACAACCCTGGCACTTTACAACGGCTCTCAGGTCAGTTCCCTGTCGGAAACCGCGATGAAAAACAATCCAAGCGTTACTGACAACGGTGCAGAAGCTGTATTCGTTTCAGCCGACAGCAAAATAAGATATATAAGCCTTGATCCTCTTGAGCAGGAGGAGATAATCTCCGATCAGGAATACTGGGACAACGTGGCTTTTTCAAAGGACGGCAACAGGCTTGCGGCAATTTCGACACAGGTCGATACTTCGATCTATGTTTATGATTTTCCATCACGGAAGTGGGCAAAGTTCAGGCTTTACAACCCTACCACCAGCCATTTCAACACCGATGCAGGCGGTGTTCTGTACGCCGATGCCATTGAATTCGACATTACAGGTGAATATCTGATTTATGATGCCTGCAACGTTCTGAGTTCAAACGTAAGTGAGGACATTTATTACTGGGATATCGGAATAATAAAAGTATGGGACAAGGCAGGGAAAAAATTCGGCGATGGTTCAATATTCAAGCTCTATGGGTCGCTTCCCGAAAATGTGAGTATAGGAAATCCTACCTTTTCACAGAACTCCTCCGCCATCATTGCTTTCGACTACATCGACGGAAATTCAGGTGAATACGCGATTCTCGGCACAAACCTCAACACCGGAGAAACGGATCTCATAACCGAGAACTCCACTCTCGGACTGCCTTCATTCTCAAAGAATGATGACAGGATAGCCTATTCTGCCCTGACAATAAATGACGAGGAGGTCGTTGCAGGTATAAACCTTGCACAGAATAAGATCACTGGCACCGGCAATCCTTTTGCCATAATAATGAACGCCAAATGGCCGGTATATTTTGCTGCCGGTGAGAGGGACCTGGGACTTGCACCCGTTTCCGATTTTACCGCCGACTATAAGACAGGAAGCGCACCCCTGGAAGTTAAATACGTCGATCTTTCAGCAAACGATCCGGCAACATGGAAATGGACCTTTGAGGGAGGCGTTCCGGCAACATCGGCAAAACAGAATCCGTATGTTGTTTATAACGCACCCGGAGCCTACAGGGTAATCCTGGAAACCAGAAACGAATTCGGTGCCAATGTCATCACCAGGGAGGATTATATCACAGTGAGTATCCCTACCGGAATCATAGCAAACGCTGCAGGAGTGTTCCGTGCCTACCCGAATCCTGCCGGAGAACTGCTCAATATCGACTGCGAGACTGATTTTTCATTCAGACTGTTTGATCTTAAAGGTGAAATCATCCTGACAGGAATCAACACAAGGCAGATCGGTTTGGCGGGTATAGAACCGGGGTTCTATATAATTGAAATGACTGCAGGCAATATTGTAAGCAGACTGAAATTACTGAAAAAATAGTAACCTGGTCAATCTGAAATAATATCTGAAAAAATGAACACGAAAGCGCTTTTATGGTTCGCACTGAGCCTGATCTCAGCCGTTGTGGCTTTGATAATCTTCTTCCGCGGTCTTGATATCAAGGCCTTGCTGTTTCTGGTTTTCGGAGTGGCTGCAGTACTGCTTTTTAAGCTAGGGCTGTCGGAGACGAAGAAAAAAAGTTAAACAATTAACGGTTGTGCCGATTGGACTAAAAAAAGACGGCGTTTTATTCAGCGCCGTCTGATTGATAGTTTAAATCCAGCTTGTGTCAGAATCTGAACCCGCTTGATAAACTGAATCCAAGGTTCTTTTTTGCTGTTTGGTCATTGGGCAGACCGTAGTCGGAGTTGAGCTTAAACAGCCCCATCTGTCCGTTCAGATGTGCAAAAAGGCCGTTGTACAACTCGTAGCCGATAAGGGCAGCGGCTCCGGCATCAATACCTCTGTAATAGACGTATGTTGCCGGCTCGTCCGCAGCATCATCCTTAAATCTGACCTTCAGTTCGGTCGTTACCGATCCGATCTTTGTCCGTTCATTTCCCATCAAACCGTATGCTCCATAGGGGCCTGCACCGAAAAGAAGATGACCATCTCCCAGCTGGGGCCTGTAAAGAATTAACAAAGGGATCTCCACATAACCGAGATTGGTTGTTTTGGTTATGTCGTCAATAACAATGTGCTGCCTTGAGCCCTTCATGCTTAAATTCACTCCCGGCTGGATCCAGAGATCCCCGAATACCGGCAGAATCACATTTGCACCCGCGTGGAGCCCCGGATTAAGCTTGTTGTCAAGGTTATCACCCCAGTAGTTTTCACCAATAAAAGTCTGAACCCCTGCGCCGGCCAGAACCCCAAAACGAATCCCGGCATCAGCCTTCACTCTTTTCGTCTGGCCTGATACGTGGGGATGGAGAACAAATAAAATCAGTATTAGCGTAAATAGTTTTGTCTTCATTAAATTATCCTGATTACTTAAATTATTTTGAAGCTTCTTCCTTAGCTTCCTCCCATCGCTGTTCAGGTGGCAGTCCCGACAGCCGCACCTTTCTACATCTTATTCATAGATGCACAACCCTGCAAAAACAGGGCAGCACTAAGTAAAATAACAGTAAGATTTTTCAATGTTTTCATTACCAATAGTTTAATTAAATTAATAACAATTCCTTCCGATATTCTTATAAAAAAGAACCATCGGTGAAACTTCTGCAAAATAAGAAATTGTTTGTTCAAAAAAAATCACTAAATTACTAACAATTGAAAATTTAGTTTGTAACCAACATGGACTATTTTAATTAATTATTGTTCAAACTATTACAAAATTTTAACAATTATGGCTGTACTAAAAGTTATTGAGGTCATGTCTTCTTCAGAGAAAAGCTGGGAAGATGCAACTGCTGCGGCCGTGAAAAATGCAGCAAAAACCGTTAAGGAGATCCGCTCAGTTTATGTTCAGGATATGAGCGCAGTGGTCAACAAAAACCTTATCACTGAATTTCGTGTTACCGTTAAGATCACTTTTGAAATCATTGCTGACTGATCGGCGAAAATGATCAGTTTGGTAAGAAGGTAGAAATCAGATTGCACAACACAGACAAATCTGAATTATTAATCTAAATTTTGAAATTATGGGACTAATTTCGTTCATTAAGAATGCAGGAGACAAACTCTTCAAATCAGAGGAAAAGAAAGAACAGGAAAAGGCTGATCTGATCCTTTTGCACATCAAAAAATTCGGATTCGACACCAGTGATATCCAGGTAAAGGTTGAGGACGATAAGGTAATCCTCATGGGAAGTGTTGATAACATTAACGACAAGAACAAGGTAATTGTAACTGCAGGAAACGTTGATGGCATAGCAAAGGTCGACGACTGGCTGGTTGTAAAGAACCCGCCTGTTGTAGCTCCTCCGCCTCCTGAAAAACAGTATTATACAGTGAAAAAGGGAGATTACCTCTCGAAGATCTCAAAAGAGGTTTACGGCGATGCCAAGAAATACAATGTCATTTTCGAGGCAAACAAACCAATGCTCAAGGATCCCGACCTGATTTATCCCGGACAGGTCCTTGTAATACCGCCGCTCAAGTAATCCGGTGACAGATGGTCTGAAATAAAAAAGGGGGTGCTGCATCTGCAACACCCCCCTGTTTTTTAAGAGCGCCTGATCAGGCTTCCTCCTGTTTTTCCCCTTCGGCACTCTTTTTCTTGATATTCTCTGCAATATCCTCAAGCTTGTCAGCCGTTTTTACAGCAGTCTTTTTCCCGAATTCCTTCATCTTCGACACTGCATCTTCGGTCTTATCCTCAACCTTGTCAGCAAATGCCTCAAGCTTCTCCTTCACTCCGCTCTCCTTTATGTCTTCAATTTTATCTTCCACATAATCCTCTGCTTTTTCATAGGTTTCCTTAACCTTCTTGAAAGCCTGGGTCTGCTTAACATCGTCAACCTTGTCATCAATATAATCATCTGCCTTGTTGAACAGTTTTTTAGCTTTGTCCAGCAAGCTTTCCTTTTTTGGTTCAACTGGTTCCTGATTCTTATTTTCTTCCATTTGTTTTAGGTTTTAATTCAACTAAATATTTTTATCGCTTTTTTATATTGAGCGAACAATAAAGTTAGAAAAATAAATAATATCAGCTTGCATAAGCATACCAAATTAATTATTCTGCTTTATCTTTAAAAATTGTTTTTTGCCAATGGAAAAGGAGATTATTACAGCAATAGCGATAGGCATTGGATTGAGCGCCAGCTGCGGGTTCAGGGTGTTTGTCCCGATGCTTATCGCCAGCATTGCAGCCAGGATGAACATATTTCCCGTTACGGAAGAATTTCAATGGCTGGCTAGCTGGCCTGCCATAATAAGCTTCGGGACAGCCACTGCTGTTGAAATCCTTGCCTACTATATCCCTTTTGTCGACAACCTGCTGGATACAATTACAACTCCACTTGCTGTAGGAGGAGGAACAATTCTTCTTACATCGGTGCTTCCGATCGACAATGAGCTCCTCAGATGGGTTTCAGGATTTATCTTTGGCGGTGGAGCCGCTGCAACAGTGCAGGGAGGAACCGTACTTACAAGGCTTGCTTCGACAAAGCTGACCGCCGGTGTTGGAAATGCCGTGGTCGCAACCGGCGAACATGCAGCTGCTTTCGGAACTTCGGTTCTGTCCTTGTTCATACCTTTCTTAATATCTTCTGTTGTAATAATTCTGATTTTTTATTTCATCACTAAATTCGGGAAAAAACTATTTTTGAAACCCCGGCCTGAAAAATGACAAAGGCCATCCAATACTATTATATTCCAGGACCATGAATACCGAAAATCTTATTTTTGCCCTTGGACTTACGATTTTTGCTGGTCTCTCGACCGGTGTTGGTAGTCTGATGGCATTCTTATCCAAAAAATTCAACCCCAAATTCCTGGCAGGGGCCCTCGGTTTTTCAGCCGGTGTGATGATCTATGTTTCCCTGATCGAAATTTTCGCCAAGGCTAAAGACTCTTTGGTAATCTCTTTCGGAGCCACAACAGGATACTGGTATACAGTCATTTCATTCTTCGCGGGAATTGCAATTATCGCAATAATTGACAAACTTATCCCTTCATACGAAAACCCTCACGAAATAAAAAATATTGTTGCCGGCAACCAGAAGGATAAAAACAATGAAACCAGGCTGATGAGAATGGGGGTGTTTTCTGCCATCGCCATAGCTATCCACAACTTCCCTGAAGGACTTGCTACCTTTCTTGCCGCCATGACCGACCCAACTCTTGGAATAAGCATTACGGTTGCAGTTGCAATCCACAATATCCCCGAAGGAGTGGCTGTTTCCGTACCAATTTACTATGCCACTAAAAGCAGGAAAAAAGCATTCTGGCTGTCGTTCCTTTCAGGACTGGCCGAACCCGTCGGGGCCCTTATCGGCTTCTTCATCCTGCGGCATTTTATCAATGATGCAACATTCGGTGTAATTTTCGGAGCTGTGGCAGGAATAATGGTCTACATCTCGCTTGATGAACTTCTGCCGACCGCAGAGGAATACGGGGAACATCATATAGCTATCGGAGGACTGATCGCCGGGATGCTCATAATGGCACTGAGCCTGCTTATGTTCGCCTGAAAACATTAGAATTTTTATCGATTAACAATATGTGGGTTATTGTTTTACGACAAATTTTTTACCTGAAACAATAAGATATTTAAGACAGTAAAGACAATTTAATAAAGGACTAAACACAGCCCGGCTGGTTGCCAGATTCTGTATAGCCAATCCAAAGCAATGAAAAAAACAGTTTTTCTGCTCCAATTACTATTGCTTGCCCTTTCCGGGAATGCAGCTCTTTCAATGGAAATGACCTCACAATCAGGAGACACGGCAAAAATAAACGGACAGGCTTCGGCATGGATAAACGGCAACTACAATAAAGACTTCTCATTTGCGTCAGGGGTCCGTTATATACCCTCCGCTTATTATGGTGTGAGAACCAGGGGCA
>JAFGXK010000201.1 GCA_016936695.1 Bacteroidales bacterium
GATAGCCGGTGAAGCCGGAGGAATAACTCAGCACATCGGAGCCTATGCAGTTCAGCTCGACGACGGCCGGAAGCTGACTTTCCTCGATACACCGGGTCACGAGGCATTTACGGCAATGCGAGCCAGGGGAGCACAGATTACCGACATAGCTATAATTGTTGTGGCTGCCGACGATGGGGTGATGCCCCAGACAACGGAGGCAATAAACCATGCCTCGGCCGCAGGCGTGCCAATTGTATTTGCAATAAACAAAATTGATAAACCAACCGCCAATCCTGAGAAAATCAAGGAAGCTCTGGCAAATATGAACTTCCTGGTCGAAGACTGGGGCGGGAAGTATCAGTCGCAGGAGATATCTGCAAAAAACGGGCTTAATATTGAACTTCTCCTTGAAAAAGTGCTGCTTGAGGCTGAGATGCTCGACCTGAAGGCCAACCCCGACAAACCGGCTGTTGGAACAATTATTGAATCATCGCTTGACAAGGGTCGCGGATTCACCGCAACAGTTCTGGTGAAAGCCGGAACTCTCAGGGTAGGTGATATTATGATCGCCGGAACCGCCTTCGGTCATATCAAGGCCATGTATAACGAAAGAGGAGGCAAGGTTGATGAAGTGGGACCGGCAACTCCGGCTCTCGTGCTCGGACTGAACGGTGCCCCGCAGGCCGGTGACAAATTCAACGTGATGGACAGCGACCGCGAAGCCAAGGACATAGCCACAAAGAGAGCCCAGTTACAGAGAGAACAAGGATTACGTACACAGAAACATATTACCCTCGATGAGATAGGCAGACGTATCGCTATAGGCAACTTCCAGGAACTCAACATTATCGTGAAAGGTGACGTCGACGGGTCGATAGAGGCACTGAGCGACTCGCTTATAAAACTGTCCACTCCTGAAATTCAGCTTAACATCATTCATAAGGCAGTAGGTCAGATCTCCGAATCGGATATTCTTCTGGCAGCAGCCTCGAATGCTATTATTGTGGGATTCCAGGTAAGACCATCCCTCAGCGCCCGTAAACTGGCAGAGAAGGAGGAAATCGATATCCGTCTTTATTCAATCATTTACGATGCTATCGAAGAGATAAGATCGGCAATGGAAGGAATGCTCTCACCAGAGCTTAAAGAAGAAATAGTGGCCACCCTTGAGATCAGGGACCTCTTCAAGGTAACCAAAGTCGGCACCGTAGCAGGATGTTACGTCAAGGAAGGAAAGATCACCAGAAACACAAAAGTAAGGGTGATCCGCGACGGCATCGTGATCTATACCGGCGAACTTGGCTCCCTGAAACGCTTCAAGGACGATGTTAAAGAGGTTGTCGGCGGTTATGAGTGCGGTCTGAACATATCAAACTTCAACGACCTCAGGGTCGGCGACATTGTAGAGGGATACCAGCAAGTGGAGGTCAAAAAGACCTTATAGAAGCTCCTTATACTGTTCAGCTGAAAGAAGTGATTCTGCCTCAACCGGATCAGTGATCCTCAGCTTAATCATCCAGCCTTCCCCGTACGGATCCTTGTTAACCAGGTCGGGTGAATCGCCAAGGGCCGGATTAACCTCAAGAATCTCACCTCCAACGGGCATGAAGAGATCGGATACGGTCTTCACCGCTTCAATAGTCCCGAATACCTCTTCCTTCTCAAGAGTCTCCCCTTCCGTCTCTATCTCCAGGAAAACAATATCCCCAAGCTCACCCTGGGCAAAATCAGTCACTCCTACATAACCTAAATCACCTTCGATACGGAGCCATTCATGGTCTTTAGTATAAAGCAAATCTGCCGGTAAATTCATATTTTTGAATTTTTGTTTACTCCAAATTTATAGTTTTTTTTTATATCCCCTAACTGTGAGGATTCCTTAAGTTAATAACTACTGGGCAAGCGTGAATTTCAGGCTGAATCCGAAATTGGTGTTCGATGTCGGGAAGGTATTTGCGACAAACGGGTTATTCATGGTATGATCGGCAAAGATCTGAAGGTTGAACCGGTCGCTCAGAACATAATCGGCCGTTGCCCCCACCGTCATCACCTTGATACCGGCCACTGGCTGGTTTACATCCTCTATAAGTTTCCTGGCAACCGTCTTGTTGTCCCTGAGCGAAAGGTCGAGCCTTAGATTCAGATCGCTCTTGAGCGTTTTCTGTCCGCCTCCGGTCTTCAACACTATCTGGACATCATCAAAACGGTAGCCGGCCCCAACCACAAGCTCGTTGATACGGCTGTCGGTAACCTGGTTGCCTGTGAGATTAAGGGAAATTGTCCTCGACTTTCTCCACTCAAACCTCGAGGTCAGGTTGCTCTTCCAGTTCATGTCAACATTAATCATCGGACTGAACTGCTCGCTGACGGTTAGTGTATTAATCTCGTACTGCTGAATGAAATTCTTCTGAAGGTCCCTGATATTGTTTATCCCGTTGCCATCGACAAAATAGTTCAGGTTGGTTGTATATGATCCGATCTGGTAAACACTCCTGTACTGATGGGTGATGTTGATCGACCTGAAAACCTTCTGGACAAACTCAAACTTTGAAAAGCCGTCGAATGTTATTCTCCAGTTCGGCATCATCCTGAAAGCCGAGGGAAAAGTCGACAGATCGACCTTTTCGGGATCGGATATTGTATAAGCAGCATAAAAGGCGGGGATCAGCACCTCCCGTGATGTTTTTCCGTAGCCGCTCCTGAAACCGTCAGTCAAAGGCAGCCCGGTCTCGGGATCGATATCCGGATCGTATCCGGGATCTGCCTCTTGCCTCGCTTCAGCCCGCCGGCCTGAAATGATCACCGCATTCTTCTTGAAATTTTCGAATGTGGCTGATACATAGTTATTGTCCTTTGATATCTTTTCGAATGCGGTACCCCATGAGATCACTGAAATGGAGAAGTTACCGCTGATGACCCTGTTTCGTGTACTGTCGGGGAAGTTGCCGTTGTAATCGGCCGTATAATAAGAACTTTCGTTTTCAAGGAACCTCCTGTCGGCATTGATGTCGATCTTCAGCCCGGGGAAAGGTTCTACGACACTTCTGATTGACAGATCCCTCCTGTTGTTATAAATAGCCGGTGTATTCAGCAGGGTGTCTGTGGTAAGCCAGCCGTTTTCAACAGCCTTGTCGAAAAATCTCCTGTCGCTGAAACCCAGCATAAAGGGCAATCCGGGTGCTGATACATTGTTAACCCTTGACTGGCCCAAAAACCTTGACTCTGGAAGGAAGCCCGGCAGATACTGGCCCTGGGATGAGGTATAGGTCATGCTTATCGATCGTATCCCCATTATGGCACGCAGCATGTATTCCCCTGAAACAGTCATCGGATTGCGTTTTTTGGGAACCCTTCCCTCTATCGTCACCAGTGTGCCTTCAACAGCCTCACCGGTGGTAAAATTTACCCTGTTGTCGCTGATTATCTCCACATTGCCCTTGAGCTCGGTGCCATCCTTTCTGGTTATAATGACCTTGACATCTTTTGTCTTCAGATTGTGAACCAGGGGCCGCATAACATTCGGCCTGAAGTTGACATTATTCCTTGTAAATACTACAGTCTTGTATTCTGTCTACATCCTCCTGACAGCTCCCGGCCTTGTATTATCCTCAACGCTCTTGAGGAATTTCGACTTGGTGTACAGGCTCGCCAGGTTGGCAGTACCCGACAGGGTAAGTTCGTTGTGGTTCTTGATTGCATTTCCGAGATTGATGTTCATCGAATCGGGATAAAGAGCCCCTGCAAGCCATGAGTAGTCAGCCCCGAACCTGGCATTTGCCGTTACCCACGAAAGCCCCGGAAGCTTGTTTATGGGAACGTTGTAGGTTGCATTGATATAATGGTTATAAGAAGTTGTCCTGCCAAAGCGCTTCAGGTTGGTCATAACAGAGTCGCGCCAGTTTTCGTAGTCGCTCTGGTACCTGCGGCGGTCGGCCGCTCCTTCCGGTTCATCGATCCTCGCCACATTCGTCGAGGTGAAATCTATCTTGAGCTGGCGGGTGAGATCATACTTTACATCAAACATCCTGGTCCATTCAAAATCCTTCCTGAAGGTCGGAGTTATCAGCAGGTTGGGATTATTTATGTTCCTGGTCTTGACCTCATTGTAATATCTGGCAAGATCGGTCCTGAATGAAATGCTTCTCGGGAAGGGATAGAAATTGAAATCCTTTATTATCCTGAAAATCGGCGAATTCAAAAACTTTATATTTTTAAACGGCATTATGTTCTTTGGCTGGGCCTCATAATTGTAGTTGATCCCGCCCTTGTAGTTCCTTTCGAGGTCTATCTCTGTTTTAGTGTTACTCCTGTAAACCTCGTTAAATGTATAATTGACGCTGAAGTTTGCAAGGTCCCATACCCGGGGTTTTTCACCCCTTTTGGTGATACCCGCGTTGTTTATTGAGATGGTCTTCCGCCTTGAATAGTCCTCTGAAATCGCCCTGATGGAATCCTTTGCTTCCTTGTCGGGTGCTTCGTCAAGCGCATCTTTCAGGGTTATGTCGGGATCGAGTGGATTATACTGCGGCTTCACCCTGGTCTCCGAAAAACCCACATAAACGGGCAGCCTTACTCCTGCCTCCTCAGGGAAGAATTTTCCCAGTTCCATTGTCGATGAAATATCATACTTGAGAACCTCTTCCTTGCTCCTCTCGTTCACTTTCTTGTCGATGCTTCCCCATCCGGGGGTACTTGCCTGACCAACCATGTCAATGGTACCAAGATCGGCCAGTCTGGCCTGAAGATGAGCATTTGCGGCCCAGCCTCCATCCTCCTTGAAATCACTCAGCCTTAACTCATTGATCCATATCTCAGCCGATTTTGAATCACCGTTGTCTGTCGCCGGATCCCTGGTTTTAATAGGATTCCGGATACCGACCATGATAACCTTCACATTGCTCAGATTAGGATTTCCGCAAACATATACCCTGTTTGAATCGTCCCTGAAAGCAAATACATCGGAGAGGCTCAGGACCGCACCGCTTTCCTGAAGCTGCCGGTTCCTCTCTTTCTTGGCCTCCTGCAAAACCGTCAGGTCAATATCGAACCTGTTGTCCTCTGGCCATACCACAGCCCTTTCTTCCTCAGAGTCGTTGTCATAACTGCCGGGAGGAGTCAGCTTGAGAGGTATCTCATACTCATAAAAGTTAGATTTGTAGTCCGACCCCAGCCTGACAAAGGCTGTAATTTCATTATCGTAAAGGGGCTGACCGATAAGGGCTTCAGCATGAACTTCCATTCTGAGGCGGCGATACTGGCGGAAATCGAGGTTCACATTCCTATATGCAGCACGTGCATCTCCGTCGGTAAGGTCAAGAACCTTCAGTACCATCGACTGCTCGTCGAGCTGCCTGAGCTGTGGATTCTGAGGATCCACCACCCTGTCGAATCCGGGTGGAAGAACATAGTTGACCGGCTTCTTGCCTGCATTATCCTCTATGCTCACTGAACTGATTTCAAAAGTGCCGTCCTCTGGTTCCGGAGTTGTTATCCTCTCTCCTCCCTCCATGAATGTGATGTTGTATTTCCTCCATTCAGCCCTCACCAGGTTAAGCTCTGCAAATCGCATCACCACGGGATCGCTGAAATTCCTGAGGAACATCCTCATGAACCTTATTGACTTGAAATCGCTTATGACACCCACCCTCCTCTGGTATTCTGTTACAGGTATCTTGAACTGGTACCATTTCACCTTCGATTCCGTTCCGTCGGCCATGGTCACCGTCGGTTCGATCTCATCGACGATGTAGTTCATTCCCACCTTCATGTTTTCCGGCCTCAGGCTTACTCTGTACTGGTAATAACTTTCCGTTTCGCTGAGGGTATTGTCGCGGTTAATGTCTTCCATATCAGGCAGGGTCGAGCCGGATGTGGGATATGATTCCGACGACATCTCCGATGTAGGGGAGTTGCCATCCTGCCCGTTGTATCTCTTGTATCTTTCGAGTATCCCCAGCTGTTCCATATCGTAATCGGAACCCCTGAAATAATGAAAGTCATCATTCGACGGGTCCTTAAGCAGATCGGTATAGGCTTCAGGACTCAGAATGGCTTCCGACCTCTGTAGATAATCCATAAAGAATGCCTGTTCATCCTGGTTCCTCAGCCCGTCGAGCCCCACGTCCTGGTACATCCTCGACTCGGAATTGTTGTCAAACGCATGGACCACCGATTGAACCGTCGGAACCCTTCCCCACGACGTGGTATCGACATTCTGAAGATCGGGCGAACCCGGAAGTCCGTTCTCAAAACTCTTGCGGGAGTCCTTCAGGATGTCTTCCGAAATGTTTCCGAGGTTGAAGTAGAGATCCCCTCCCTGGTGAACCGGATCCTCAACAAAAGGATCCATCATCCAGAATTCAATGTACTGGATATTTGCCGTTTCAAAATCGCTTGTAAGGACCTCCCTCATCATGCCCCCCCATCTCGACTGGGGATTGTTAAGAAATCCTGAGGCATTCATTCCCCCCGAATATGAACCCGGATTGGTGTCATAGTTATACGGCCCTTTTTCGCCCGGATAATAAGCCACGTTAAGCACCGATATCGTGGTAGGGATTCCACTGGTGCTTTCCCTGTTGGGGAAGATCTCATTTTCGTAAATCTCCCTCACAAAATGACTCGACTGCGTGGAAGGATCCTGCTTAATGTGACCGGGTGTGGAGGATCCATTCCTCAGAAACAAGGGGTCGATCACATACCACGAGATCTTCGCCCTGTTGTTTCCGCTGGCCGGATTGTTATTGAGAGAAGCTTCGGGGAACAGCTGATCCTGGCCTTGCGGGATGCTTGAAATTGACCAGGCATTGAATGACTTAAGATCGAGCGGGATCTCACTCGACTCGAAATCATCAATATAGGAGTTGCCTGCATTTGAGATTGCGCGTGAATGGCCAGGAATCAGCTCTGCGAATTCCCCGTTGAAAGAAATGCTTGATGGTGCTTTGGTTTCAAGGAGGGGGATCTTGTCGATAAGTTTGGTAAGAAACTGCGACTGCCCCCTGTATGAAGTATTTAGTCCCCAGATTGTGTTGGAGATCGGTTCTTCGCCGAAATTTACTTTCTGGGTATATGGTCTCTCATTCAGATGCAGCAATGTTGCACCTACATTGAAATTATCCGAGAACCTGTAATCGAGATGAGTCCCCACCAGCGTTTTGGTCTGGAATCCGAAGAACTGGTTGCTTTCGAGCGAAACCTGAATGGGTGTCTGCGATTCGATAAGAGCGGAATTGATGATAGTCACCACCCCCATGTTGTAATCGACAGTGTAATCGGCGTTCTCAGTGAGAGTCACACCACCTGCCGTAACAATTATAGAACCCGCCGGTATGTTTGTGGCATTGAGCCTGATCTCTGAACCTGACTCGGAGGAATATTGGCCGGTCATCTTGAATTTGTTCCGTTCAGCCATCTGCCGGGCTATCGTCTGGGTCGAATCATAAAGCTCCTGGAAAATATACTTTTCAGCTATCTGGTTATCGCCTATCTTCTCCTTCAGGTAACTTCCGAAAGGCTCGTTCACAGGAAATATGATCTTCCCGCGGCTTACATTTATTGTAACCCCGTCGATGAAGTCAAAATAACCGTCAGGCTGACGGTCCTGCTGGCTGTTCAGATTATCAAGGCCAAGAACCTGAAGCAGTATTGTATTCGCTATCCTTCCTTCCGGGAGATAATTTATGGCATTACCGGTCTTGTCATCTTCATAGAGAATATTAAGCTGGAAGTCGCCGCTCTCAAGCCTGCCGGAACCAAGCGAGTAAATATTCTTCATCATCAGGTCCCAGGTGGGGTATTTAGGACTAAGCGTCGTCCCCTTGAGGAGCTTCAGCGCAAGAGCCTGGGGAGCCGTGATACCGTCGGTCGAAAACTCGCCCACCTTGAAAACCTGTCCGTTAAGGGTGTACTCATAGGCAACGGAAAGAACCTCATCGGTGTTCAGGGCAGTGTTAAGTGATATGTAACCGAGCATTGGATTCAGGGTGTACTCCCTTTCATTCAGTTTCCTTGCATTCTCAATTTTTTCAAAGTCGCGGCCTATCTGGAACCCCGGATACAAAGAGGCAAAGACCGTGGTAACCTGGTCGACATCCCTCATGCCGGCATAGTTTGTCTGAAGCTGGCTGTAAAGCTGATTGGCCGCGTTGTCGGGAAATCGTGAAGCCCCGGGAGTAGCCTGAAACTCCGGTACGCTGTTGTATATGTGGCTGCTGTTTTCCGCAAGGTCGGAAAATGCAATTATATTTCTGGTCTCCTCGTAACTGCTGGTCTTATTTGTGATCCATACCTCAATACGGGTGATATTCAATCCTGAACTTACTGCAGGCAGACTCTTTAAGGACTCGTCGAAAATATCCCTGAAATGATGTGCGAGAAAGAAGTGCCGGTTGGCTTCATAGTCGTCGGCATATATTTCAAACTCACTGAGCTGGGCTCCCCCCTTTACCGAGATAGTTGATGTCTCTCCTTTCTGCTGCGACAGAACCGTTGTCATGTTCAGCTTCCCGAACTGCATCTCCGTCTTAAGCCCAAAAAGGCTGTAGCTTCCGGTGATCAGGGTTCCCGGAAGAGGCAGGGTAACATCTCCCACCTCAATTTTTTTCAATATCTCATCTTCCTTGCCAGAGTACTGCAGCTTTGTACGGTTCTCAAACTCAAACATGGCATCGGTGTTGTAATTGACACCCAGCTCCATCTTGTCGCCGATAGTACCGGTGACATTCATTTGTATCTTCTCCTTGAAGTCGAAGGTCGGAATGGTTCTCAATTTCTCGGAAAGAGTCGGGTTTTGTGTCCTTGAAATGTTTATACCGAAAACCAGCTCTGCCGATCCCTGTGGAATTATGTTTATCACATTGCTTCCAAAAACCTTGTCGAATGTCTCTCCTCCGATCTCGATCTGGGGGATGAGTCCTGATTTGAAGCCCGACATCTCACCGGCCACCCTGGCTTGCCAGTACTCTCTCATCTCCTTGTTAAACTGATACCTGCGGTACTCTTCAGGCGACATGTAAACGGGGTTCCTGTAATTGAACGATCCGACCTTCTGGAAGATCATGTATTCGTTCTTATCCGGATCATAGACGGCCCCCGTAGTGATGTTCGATGGGTTACTGAGAAAGAGAGGGGTTCTGAACGACTCCTCATAGGGATTTCCTGAAACGTCCTTAAGCCTGAGGGAAGACCTTACTGTGGTGTCGGGAGTGGATGCCGTGACCGGTACCTGACCATTTACTTCATTTGATAAAAGGATCAAAGAAGCAAATAATGCAAAATATATGAATTTCAGCAGATTTTTATATGATATCCCTGATCCCAAATGAAAAAAATATTCTTATTTACAGGCATTTAAGAGCTCCCTTTATCAGGTCCTCAACTGTCAGGTTTTTCTCTTGCCTGATGATCCCGTCGAGTGCCTTCAAGACAGCGCTTCTGCCAAACCCAAGCATCACTAAAGCTGATAACGCCTCTTCACGTTTGGTATTGTCTGTAAATGCAAATATTTCGCCTGTTCCGGTGTGTTTTCCTATCTTATCCTTAAGATCTACAATTATCCTTTGTGCAGTCTTCAGTCCTATACCCTTTATTCCCTTCAGGGTATTGACATCTGAGCCTAAAATTGCCTTTTCAAGTTCGTCGTGTGTGAGCGAGGAAAGCATCATTCGTGCAGTGTTGGCACCTACCCCCGATACGGTGATAAGAAGCCTGAATATATCCCTTTCTTCCTTGTCAGAAAAGCCATAAAGCTGATGACTGTCTTCCCTTATCACTTCATGGACCAGCAATATGCATTCAGCTTTACCTTCAAGACGGCTGTAAGTTGAAAGCGATATACTGGCAAAATAACCTATCCCTCCGTTGTCAACAACAACAAATGCAGGAGTCAGCTCTGCTATCCGGCCGGTAATGTAATCTATCATAAGTGCGGATCGGAGTTTGGTATCTCTGGAGGAAGTTCGTCAACCCTGTCGGCATGAAAATCTATATCCTGGTGCTTTAGAGGATTTCGGGATATCTCGGCATAGAGCTGCCGGTTCCTGAAGATATCGCAGGCAAGGAACAATGCATGGCGGAAGGAGCTTTCTGAAGCTTCTCCCTTGCCTGCTATCTGGTATGCCGTTCCATGTCCGGGAGAAGTCCGGACAAATGGCAGGCCCGCAGTGAAATTTACACCGGTGTCGAACGACAGAGCCTTGAACGGGGTAAGCCCCTGGTCGTGATACATTGCAAGAATCCCGTCGAACTTTGAAAAGGACCCTGCCCCGAAAAATCCGTCGGCAGGAAAAGGACCAAAAGCAAGGATATTTTCTTTGGTGGCCTGCTGTATGGCCGGTGTTATCACTCCTGCCTCTTCCTTACCCAGAAGGGAGTTGTCGCCCGCATGGGGATTAAGTCCAAGAACCGCAATTCTTGGCTTGCTTATCCCGAAATCAAGGACAAGCGACTGATTCATCAGCCTGATCTTCCTCAACAAAAGATCAACAGTGATCATATCCGGCACTTCCCTGAGCGGTACATGACCGGTGGCAACACCTATCTTGAGGCTCTCACTAACCATGAACATAAGCACATCCTTAACTCCGGCCTTCTCCATCAGGTATTCGGTATGACCGCTGAAACGAAAATTGTCCGACTGAATGTTGTTCTTGTCGATGGGAGCCGTCACAAGCACATCCAGCTTCCCGCTCCCGATATCGGTCACAGCTCTCTCGAGCGAGGCAAACGCAGCCTCTCCTCCCTGAGGTGTCGATTTTCCAAGCTCAACTCTTACATTGTCGTCGAGGCAGTTGATAAGATTTGCTTTCTGGCTGTGTGCCTCCTCGGCCGACCTGATATTATTAAAACTGAAATTGTTAATATTCAATGCTTTGCGGTGATATGCCGCCACCTTGGGAGAACCATAGATCACCGGAATGCAGCTATCGTTGATCTCGGCATCCATAAGAGTCTTCATTATGACCTCATAACCTATGCCATTGATATCCCCCTGGGATATCCCGGCAACTATCTTTTTTTTGTCCATTTAACCTTAATTCTTTTTTAATAAACTGCCGGCGTATTTCCGGAGAAATTCCGAAAGGAGCCTGGCACCTGTTCCCGGTCCTTCCTTAAGCCTGTAATAGTCATCTTTTTTAAGCAATCCCGGGCCGGCGATATCCAGATGAATAAGCGGATATTCGGCAAAGCGTTCAAGGAATTTTCCCGCGGTGATCGCACCTGCTTCTCTTCCTCCAATATTCCTGATATCAGCAATATCCGATTTGATAAGTTCTGCGTATTCTTCCCAGAAAGGCATCTCAGCGATTCTCTCATATACCTCGTTGCCGCTTTCCTCCAGCATCCTGAAATACTTTCTTTCGGCATTGCCCATTACAGCAACAGCCTGTATCCCAAATGCCATTGCTGCCGAGCCTGTAAGAGTTGCCACATCAATGATCAGTTCAGGCTTATATTTTGAAGCATAGCTGATTGCGTCAGCCAGAATAAGTCGTCCTTCGGCATCGGTATTACCTACCTCAACCGTCATCTTGTTAAACATTGTAATGATCTCGCCCTGGGTATAGGCATTGCCGCCCGGACGATTGTCGGTCGCAGGGACGAGTCCCACAACATGAATCGGAAGCCCTGCTTTTGCTATTGTGCGAATTGCCCCCGTGACTGCAGCTGCACCGGCCATGTCTCCCTTCATGTTTTCCATATAGTCGCCCGGTTTGATATTCAGTCCGCCGGTGTCATAAACAACTCCCTTTCCCACCAGAACAATAGGTTTCCGGTTAAGCACCTTCTCCGGCTTCCACTCAAGAATACAGAAAACCGGCGGATCAACGCTTCCCCTGTTCACTGCCAGAAGTCCGCCCATTTTCAGAGCCTCAATCCTGCCCCGGGTAAGAACCTCAACATTGAATCCCGATTCTTCTCCTGCCCGTTTGATCTCCTCCGCGAGTACAGGCGCATTCAGATGACTTACCGGCTCATTGATGAGATCGCGGATGAGCCAGACCGAATCGGTCATATGAGCAAGCCACTTCAGTTCATCATCATCCGGGCCATCATAAAGCATAAGCCTTGAAGGGTAAGCCGTTTTCTCCCTGTCGTCCCTGACGGTTTTGTACTTGTCAAATGAATAAAAGCTTAGCAGCAGGCCTTCCGTGAAAGCACCGACAGCCCCGCTGAAAGTCTTGTGCGGCGAAATGACAAGCTCCGAATGGTTGTTGGACTTTATTATCTTTCTGAGATTGTAAGCTGTTTTCCTGAGCTCTTCCTTCTGCCTGTACTCCGGGAGATTGTCCTTTACCCTGACTATGTAGGTAACCTTGAAGTATGAATTGATAACAACATACTCCTCATTGGCCTGAAGTTGTTTGAGAGCGTACTCCATTTCCGATTTCGAAAGTTTGAGCCACCCGGGAAGCCCGTATTCGCCTGTAATGCAAATAACCGACTGATCGGGAGATATTTGTGAAATCTTTTGTAATTCGGGTAAGTTCGGCATAACCGGAAATTTTTGAAGCAGTAAAGTTAATCAAATTATTCATTGCATATTTTCCAAAGAGTTACCTTTGTCGCACTGCAGGATACTTAACAAATAAGCCGGATAAAATGGAAATTGACTCCCTGTATAAAAAGGCTCTTGATCTGATGCCTCTTTCGGTTGAAGAGGGGACCTTCCTTTATCATAATGCACCTACGGAAGAGTTGATTTACATAGGAGATACTCTTCGGCAAACCCACGTCCCGGGGAATTTTGCCGGCTGGATCATCGACAGGAACATCAATATCACCAATATCTGTTTCTCGCATTGTAAATTCTGTAATTTCTGCCGCCGCAAGGATGATGCTGACGCCTATGTAACAACGATTGAAGAATACATAACAAAGATTGATGAGCTAAGCGCACTCGGAGGCGACCAGATACTTTTGCAGGGAGGTATGAATCCCGATCTTGGACTTGAATTTTACACAACCCTGTTCAGGAATCTGAAGGAAATATATCCTTCCCTGAAACTCCACGCCCTGGGTCCAGCCGAAGTGGCTTATCTTTCGCTAAAGGAACAGCTCCCTTATTCCGCCGTCCTGAAAAGACTTGCTGAGGCAGGTCTCGACTCACTTCCGGGGGCCGGAGCAGAAATCCTGTCCGACAGGGTCAGGAAAATAGTATCACCGGCCAAGGCAACAACATCCGAATGGCTCGGCGTGATGCGCGAGGCCCACAGAATGAACCTGCCCACTTCCGCCACAATGATGTACGGCCATATTGAAACCGTAGCGGAAAGAATTGAACACCTGGTAAAGCTGAGAGAACTCCAGGAAGAACGTCCTGCAGGAACCTGGGGATTCATTGCCTTCATCCCCTGGCCTTTTCAGGATAAGGGGACTCTCCTCGCAAAGAGGCATGGCATAAAAAGCAGGTACAATGCTCCCGATTACATCAGGCTGATTGCCGTCAGCAGAATAATGCTCAACAATATAACCAATCTCCAGTCATCGCTCCTGACTGTCGGCAAAGAGGTTGCTGTTCTTTCACTCAATGCCGGGGCAAACGATCTGGGTTCGATAATGATAGAAGAGAATGTAGTGAGCTCGGCAGGCTCTCACAACCGATTCAACGCGGAAGAGATCCGTTCGATAATAAGAGAAGCGGGATTCGTTCCTGTCAGGAGGAACCAGAAATATGAACCGGTGAAGACAGAGTGAGAGTGAGAGCCGGGTAGAAATAAAAAAGGGCTGTAAACCAGCCCTATATACTTCTTCAGAATTAAGAAATTCCTATTTTGTGGCTTCCTTTTCGCCGTCGGCTTCAACCTTTGAAGCCTTCCTGAATTCCTTCATGCCCTGACCAATACCCTTCATGAGTTCAGGAATTTTGCGGCCTCCGAACAAAAGCACAACAACAAGCAGAATAAGAATTATCTCAGTTAAACCTATCTTTCCCATCTCTTTAAGTTTTTGAATTTGTGCAAAGGTATAAAAATAGTGTGTCGTTGTACCCGGAGGTAAAAATAAATCTTAATTCCTAATAAGTCTTAGTATATCATTCCCGTTGGCGAGGATAAGCAGGCCCAGAAGTATTATCATTCCTGTTACCTGGGCATATTCCAGGAATTTGTCGCTGGGTTTCCTTCCGGTCACCACCTCGTAAAGAAGGAACATCACATGTCCGCCGTCCAGTGCCGGGATCGGAAGTATATTCATAACAGCCAGAATGATCGAGAGAAGGGCCGTAAGATTCCAGAACGACTGCCAGTCCCAGACTCCTGGAAAGATGCTCCCGATTGTAATGAACCCGCCAAGAGATTCATATGCTTTTGTGTGCTTTGAGAAGATCACCCTGAACTGTTTGACATAATCGCCTATCGTCTTGAATCCCTTGCTTATTCCTGCCGGAATAGAAGCAAGGAATCCGTAGTTCACCGTCTTCAGCTCGAACATCTGGGCGTAGGTACGTGAGCTCCCCACCCCAAGTGTTCCTTCAGCAGAAAGAACAACGGGTATATCAACCTGGTTTCCGTTCCGGACAGCATTCACCAGCACCTCTTTGCCCCGGTTCCGCGAGAGATAGCCCTGAAATTCATCAAACCACTGAAAGTTGTTGCCGTCGATGCCCACAAATTCATCTCCTTCTGTGATTCCGGCCAGTTTTGCAGGCGATTCCTTGCCGAATCCGGAAACCACATAGGGCCTGAACGGAGTCCTTGGTTCCAGCATTCCCTCCCCTTTCAGCATCCTTGCAATGAACTCGACCGGTATTGGTAAGTTTATTATTTCCCCGTTCCTTTCAACCTGGATGGTCTTGCGGTCGTTAAGGATTATATCAGACGGTATCTCATTGAAATTCTCAATCTTCACATTATCCACCGACACAATCTTGTCGCCATTCCTGAGGCCTATTTGATAGCTTGCCGAATCGGTCACAATTCCATATTTGACGTTCGCTGTTGGCAGATAGGTTTCTCCCCATGCATAAAGAACTCCTACGTAAATTATCAGAGCCGAGATAAAATTAAAGATAACGCCCGCCGTCATTATCAAAAGTCTTTGACCGGCACTCTTTGACCGGAACTCGTAGGGCTGGGGAGGCTGTTTCATCTGTTCCTTGTCCATCGACTCATCAATCATCCCCGATATCTTAACATATCCTCCAAGGGGAACCCAACCGATTCCGTATTCGGTCTCCCCGGCTTTACGTTTGAAAAGGGCGAACCATGGATCAAAGAACAGGTAGAATTTCTCGACCCTGGTCTTGAAAAGCTTCGCAAACAGAAAATGTCCGAATTCGTGGATTATAACTATTATTGAGAGGCTTAGAAGAAACTGAAGTATCTTTATTAGTATGGTCATGATCGTTTACATAGTTCGTTAATATAGTTCTGGGCCTCTGTTCTGGCCAGAGAATTGGTGGTTTCAAGGTATCCCAGGCCGGGTGAAGCAAAGTATTCAGTCTTTTCCATTGTGTGTTCAACAACATCCGACATCTGAAGGAAGCCTATTTTCCCTGCAAGAAAAGCGCTGACGGCCACCTCATTGGCTGCATTCAGGATGCATGGCATATTACCTCCTTCTTTCAGAGCGTGATAAGCCAGGGCCAGGTTGCGGAACCGTTTAGTGTCGGGTGGAATAAACGACAAAGCACCGCATTGAATCAGATCCAGTTTAGGCAGATCAGAGACCAGCCTGTCGGGATAGCTCAGTGAATACAAAATCGGTAATCTCATATCCGGCACACCCATCTGAGCCTTGACAGATCCGTCGGCGAAGTGAACCATTGAATGAATTATAGACTGAGGGTGGATTATGACTTCTATCTTTTCGGGTAGCAGGTCAAACAGCCATCTTGCCTCGATGACTTCAAGACCCTTATTCATCATCGATGCCGAATCGATTGTAACCTTGTTGCCCATCTCCCAGTTGGGATGCCTGAGGGCTTCATGCGGTTTCACATGCTCAAGCATCTCCATTGTATAATTCAGGAAAGGACCTCCCGAGGCTGTAAGAGTGATTTTGTCAACGGGATTGCCCAACTCACCTGCGAGGCACTGGAAGATAGCGGAATGTTCGGAATCGACCGGAATGATTTTGCTACCTGATTCCTTAACAAGCTTTTTTATTATTTCACCAGCGATAACCAGTGTCTCCTTATTTGCCAGGGCAATTTTCTTACCTGCCCTGATGGCCGAGATGGCAGGCTTCAGTCCAGAGTAGCCTACCATTGCAGCAACTACCAGATCGATGTTTGAACCTCTTACAACCTGCTCTATGGCTTCTTCGCCGGCGTACACTTTTACAGGATAGTCTTTCAGGGCTTCCCTGAGCTGCTGATAGTGCGACTGATCGCCAATAACAACCGAATCGGGCTGATAAGTGATCGCCTGCCGGGTCAGAAGCTTTATGTTGCTGCCAGCCGTCAGTACCTCGACCGAAAACTCCCCGGGATACCTGGAAATAACATCCAGGGTCTGGGTACCGATCGAGCCCGTCGATCCGAGTAAGGCAATTTTTTTTGGCATAAAAACCCCTGCTTTTAGAAAATGACGTATTTCTCAGGATCCAGAGGGCTTCCCTTGTACCAGATCTCAAAATGAAGATGGGGTCCGGATGTATATATTTCGCCCGAATTGCCAACAATCGCAATGGCTTCACCGGTTCTTACCAGATCGCCGGTCTCCTTCAGCAGCGAAGCATTATGCTTATAAACCGATACAATATTATTTGCATGCTGCACCTCGATCACATATCCGGTCTCCCTCGTCCATCCAGTGAATATTACAGTGCCTGCAAGCGCGGCGTCGACCTGCGATTTGGGTTTCGTTACAATGTCGGTCCCGTAATGTTTGAGGGAAGGATCGAATTTACCGGATACTATTCCCCTGACTGGAGGAAAGAAGTGAAGGCTGGCGAGACTTGTTTCGGATGCCGGCAGGGACTGACCCTGAGAAATATTAAACCTTCCCTCCGCTTCAATCTGTTCCCGCAAAGCCGAATCTTCGGGGGAGGTGCGGAAAGAGATGCTGTTATAGTTCGTGGCAGTATCCCGCAAAGCCATTGAACTGGCCGGTATGTCGCCGGATATAATAGCAGTCAGGTTTTCAAAATAACGGTCCCTCAGTGCGAGTTCCCTTTCAAGTGAATCAAGTCTGATGGCATTCAGAAGGATATCCCTTCGCATAGTCACATCGGGGTAGCCCGGAATGAATTCTCTGATATTTGTAAAAGCTATCAGGGATGCTGTTGCTCCAACAATAAAAAAGACCACAAAGAAAATCATCAGGAACGAGTTATACCTTGTCAGCCTTATCCTCCATACCTCTTCAAAAGTGGTATCATTGGTTACGGCAAACTTGAACTTGTCGCGCCAGCTTTTCTTCTTCTTTTCGTTTTTAGCCATATTCCATCAATGATTGGCCAGCAAAGATAATAAACCTCAGACAACCTTTACCGGTTTCTCTTCACTTTGCCACAATCCGTGCTTTGAGCATACCGACATTGCAGACAGGTTCATCGATACATCAGGAGCCACAATATGAAAATCGACCTCAACGTGGGCTGGCAGGTTGCCGTATACGCCTGGCGTATAGCGGGCCTCGGCAAGAAGCGTCTCCCTGTTCCAGAGCTGGATCAGGCTTATTGAATGGTCGTATTCGTCAGGGTGAGGATAATCCTCTCCGATCCGGACCTTCACAACAAATTTTTCACCTCTCTTAGCCTCATCAGCGCAGATTACGTGAGGCATATGACGGTCGAGATAATCACGTTTGATCTCTTTCTCTTCCTTTTCTATATCCAGTGCTTGAAATACTCTTGGCATGGTTTTTCCTATTAATGTTAATATGGCAAAAATAATTCTTATTACATTTTAATTTGTCATTTTCCGGGAAAATATTATCTTTGCACCCACATTGCGGGGTGGAGCAGTGGTAGCTCGTTGGGCTCATAACCCAAAGGTCGGAGGTTCGAATCCTCCCTCCGCTACAAAGAAAAAGCC
>JAFGXK010000202.1 GCA_016936695.1 Bacteroidales bacterium
AATCATTTTTAATCTTTACTGAAAAAGAAAATGACCTCAAAAAACCTGGCACCGGAAGAACAGAAGAAAACTAACTTCAGGTGGGCTATTGTCAGCCTGCTGTTCTTTGTTACAGCAATCAATTATGCCGACCGGACGGTTCTTTCGATAGCCGGACCGGCACTATCAAAGAGTCTTGGTCTGGATTCAGTTTCGCTGGGTTATATTTTTTCGGCATTCGGCTGGGCCTATGTCCTTGCCCAGCTCCCGGCAGGTTGGCTTCTCGACAGGTTCGGTTCGAGGATAGTCTATGCCGTCAGCCTCTTTTCATGGTCATTCTTTACTTTCATAACAGGATTCACCGGATCCCTTTCAGGTTTTACCGCCGTAGCCGTGCTGTTCACACTGAGATTCATGCTCGGGATTGCAGAATCTCCCGCCTTCCCGGCAAACAGCAGGATAAGTGTTGCATGGTTCCCTTCGAAAGAAACAGGAACGGCAGCAGCCATATTCAATTCCGCTCAATATTTTGCCACTGTACTCTTCGCCCCACTGCTCGGGTTTATCGTACATACCTATGGATGGAAGTGGTCATTTATCTTTATGGGATGTGTAGGTTTTATTTTTCTTTTAGTCTGGCAGAAATTTGTCCATGAACCAAAAAAATCGCCATATATAAATCAGAAAGAGCTCGATTATATTACTGAAGGAGGAGCCCTTGTCGATATGGATGCTGAAGGAAGAGAGAAGAAGAAAAGCGGATCCGCTCCGAAATGGAAATATCTTGGTCAGCTTCTGAAATGCCGGGTGTTCCTGGGAGTTTATATAGCACAGTACTGTATCAATGCAATCACATATTTCTTTATCACATGGTTCCCTGTCTACCTGGTTCAGGACAGGGGAATGACTATCCTTAAAGCCGGGTTCATTGCAGTACTTCCCGCTATCTTCGGATTCATAGGTGGTAATCTGGGTGGTATTTTCTCAGATTCGCTTCTCAGAAAAGGTTATTCTCTTTCTGTTGCAAGAAAAGTGCCTATTGTAGCCGGTATGCTGATATCAATGAGCATGGTTTTCTGTAATTTTACGGCTGTTGAATGGGTTGTTGTCGCCCTGATGGCCCTCTCCTATTTCGGCAAAGGAATAGGCGCTCTCGGATGGGCTGTGAATGCCGATACGGCTCCGAAAGAAATTACGGGACTGAGCGGTGCGCTTTTCAATACATTCGGTAATCTCTCAAGTATTGTGACACCTATTGCAATCGGATATATAATAAGAGCAACGGGATCATTCAGCTGGGCTCTGGTGTTTGTCAGTATACATGCCTTCATGGCTATCGTCAGCTATGTGCTTGTTGTCGGGAAAATCCAGAGGTTTGAATTGAAAAAACATGAAAAGAATAATACTTTTCTTTCATAATTCTTATACATTGTGAAACCTTTGTGATATCCTTTGTGTGGTATTAAACTATTTTTCTTTAACCAATAGCGTCACTAAGGTCTTCACTAAGAGAAATAAAGGGATACAATAATTTACTAAGTTTATTAAAAGAAAAAAAATGTCGAAGATTGGATTTATCGGACTTGGAATAATGGGGAAACCCATGAGTAAGAACCTTATTAAGGCAGGTTACAAGCTTGTTGTACATGACCTGAATGAAAGCGCTGTCGGGGAACTTGTTTCAATGGGCGCGGAAAAAGCATCAAGTCCTGCTGCTGTGGCAGGTGATTGTGAAACAGTCATTACCATGCTTCCCGATTCACCACAGGTGAAAGAAGTTGTAACAGGCAAGGACGGACTGATATATGGTTTCAAATCTGGTTCCGTCCTGATCGACATGAGTTCCATCTCTCCCATTGTAAGCAGGGAATTATCCGCTATTCTTGAGAAAAAGGGGGTGGATATGCTCGATGCTCCGGTGAGCGGAGGCGAACCGAAAGCAATCGAAGGTACATTATCTGTAATGGTCGGCGGAAAGCAGGAAGTTTTTGACAAATGCTTTCCGGTGATGAAAGCAATGGCGGGATCGGTAGTCCTCACCGGATCATCAGGAGCAGGAAATGTAACAAAACTTGCAAACCAGATCATTGTAGCCCTGAACATAGCCGCAATGTCGGAGGCTCTTGTCCTGGCAGAAAAAGCCGGTGTTGAACCTGACCTTGTCTACGAGGCTATAAGAGGCGGGTTGGCAGGAAGCACTGTACTCGATGCAAAAGCTCCACTTGTAATGGACAGGAAATTCAATCCGGGATTCAGGATAAACCTTCATATCAAGGACCTAAAAAATGCCCTTGAGGCTTCACATGAAGTCGGGGTTCCGCTGCCGCTCACTTCAGCAGTGATGGAGATAATGCAGGCGCTTAAGGTTGATGGTCTGGGGGATAATGATCATGGGGGGATTATTAGGTTCTATGAGAAACTGGCGAAGGTGGAGGTTAAGCGATGAGTGTTGAGCGGTGAGAGATGAGCGCAGAGCGCAGGGGAAAACGATGAGTGGTGAGTTGTGAGCGATGAGATAAAGCCTTTGCCAACTGCCTACTGCCAACTGCCTACCTTTAAAAAAGTAACAACTATCAGAATTTTATATGGAACCCAATAAAGGCGCCCCAATCGTAACAGAAATGACTGTAATTCCAGTCGCCGGTCACGACAGTATGCTGCTGAACCTCAGTGGCGCACACGGTCCTTTCTTCACCCGTAACATTGTCATAATGAAAGACAATGCCGGACATACCGGGATAAGCGAAGTCCCGGGCGGTGAGAAAATAAGAGAGCTGCTTGAGGAAACAAAGCATCTGGTCATCGGAAAGGGTGTGGGAGAATATAACAACATCCTCAATGAGATCCGTCAGAAATACAGTGAAAGGGATTCCGGCGGACGGGGTCTTCAGACTTACGATCTGAGGGTGACAATCCATGCCATTACAGCAATTGAGACTGCTCTGCTTGATCTGCTCGGGCAGTTCCTCGGGGTACCGGTTGCTGCTCTGCTCGGGACCGGTCAGCAAAGGAAAAAGGTTGAGATGCTGGGATACCTTTTTTATATAGGCGACAGGAAGAAGACCGATCTGCCATATTCCTCAGGTTCTGACCAGAAAGATGAGTGGTTAAGACTGAGGAGAGAAGAAGCTCTTACACCGGAAGTAATCGTAAGGCTTGCAAAAGCTGCCCATGAGAGGTACGGTTTTAATGATTTCAAGCTTAAAGGCGGGGTACTTAACGGTTATGAGGAGATGAAAGCAATAAGTGATATCGCGGAACATTTTCTTTGCGCCAGGGTGACTATCGAT
>JAFGXK010000203.1 GCA_016936695.1 Bacteroidales bacterium
GGCCTGTCGCCCATTTCGAGACCAAGGGTCCCTCCCTCAAAAAGAGAAGTATGGCCAAATACGGTTTCTGTCAATTCCTTTCCGTTCGAAAAAGCCGACGGAAGGTACTGTTTGGCATGGCTGTTATTGTTGGCAATTACAGTAAATGTCTTTCCATTCTGGAGACGGATGCTTATCTTGTCAAAGAGAGGGCTTCCGATCTGGTATTCGGGAACACCTGGAGTAACGGGATAAAAGCCCATTGCCGAAAAGACGTAAAATGCCGACAGTCCGCCGCCATCCTCATCACCCGGAACTCCCATGAGGTCGTCCCTGAACCAGGTATCCATCAGCATCCTTACCCGTTTCTGGGTCTTCCAGGGTTTGCCTGCAAGATTATACATGTATGCAATATGCATTGACGGTTCGTTGCCCATAACAAACTGCCCCACATTCCCCGTTGCATCTGGAAGGGTTGAGTAATACTGCCATTTTGATTTGCCGAGACTTTCGGTGAAGAGCCGGTCGAGCTTGCGGTCGAACTCTTCCTTTCCTCCCATCATTGAAATCAGGTCGCCGAAGGCATGGTAGGGCTGCCAGATGTATGTCCAGCCGTTGTTTTCGTCATAGTAATCGCGGGCTCCCATCCCGCCGTCGTACCGGTAATCAAAAGGCTCGATCCAGTTGCCCAGGCTGTCTTTCGGATGGTAGAATCCGGTTTCGCTGTTGAAAAGATTCCTGTAGTTAAGGCTTCGTTTGATAAAGAAATTGTAGTCATCCTCCTTTCCCAGTTCCCTTGCCATCTGAGCCATGCACCAGTCGTCGTAGCACGACGCGAGCGTAACAGCCACCGACTGCCGCTTCTCGAACGAATGCACTTTCCGGCATGTTTCCGGCTCATCTTTCCTGAGGGCGGGGAAATACCCCCTGCGATCGTAGAAATTATCGAGCCAGGTAGCGCTGTCCCTTACCCAGGGAAGTTTCGTCTCATAAAGGATAGTCTTTTTAAGATGCTCATAAGCCTCTTCGAGGTTGAATCCGCGGATATCCTTGTTCCAGGCATCCAGGATAACGGCTGCGGAATGATTCCCGTTCATTGCGTGATTGTCTCCGGTAACAGTTGGAAAGGTAGGCATCCATCCCGACTGTCTTGCCATGCGTATGTATGAGGCTATCTTCTCATCCTGGTCTACCGGGTTCAGTATTACCTGAAGCGGATGGAGTGCCAGATAGGTATCCCATACCCAGTCGTCGGTGAAGAATGCCGTATCGCCGGCTGATTCGGTCTTTTTGCTCCAAATGCTGAAATATTGTCCGTCCTCGGTTATGTCGGTCATTCTTTCGAATCCCCGGTAGAGAGAGGTATAGAACACCCTCCTTTGCTGTTCGGTTCCTCCTTCTATCTGAACCGACGAGAGCACGTCGTTCCATTTTTCCCTGGCGGCGGATGACACTTCCTCAATTTTCCATACGGGGATATCACTGAGCAGATTCTTTCTGGCCTGGTCGGTGCTGATGTACGACAGGCCGTACCGGATATTTATTTCGTTTGGTGCTTCTGGTTCGAAGGAAGCCATAATTATCCGTTCACCCGCTTCGGTTCTGAATCCGGCCGGACTCTGGCTGAATTCGAGATACAGATATGTAAGAACACCGTTGAAAGTGTCATACCCGGTGATGTTGTTCCCGTTTCCTTCGAGTTCCCCCTGTCCTGTGGTGCGGATCACAACTCCCGGTTGGCTGCCCTCATCAAAAATCAATGAAAAAAATCCCGATTTTGCTGCCGGTGCGAATTTTACATCGCAGACCGGCTCCTCAACAGTAACCGAATAAAAATACGGAGTGACAGTTTCGTTGTCGTATGTGAATTCGGGATTATGCTGAATATCTTCGGGGCTTCCGGAAACAGGTGCGAGATTGAAGATCTTTCCTGAACGGTGGGATATTACGTTAAGAGGAAATCCCCGCATGGTGTTTGAGGTGAAGTTCTCCCTGTTGGGATAGAACCTGAGCATGCTGTTAGGAAGATGAACAGTAGGGTAAGTGGGGACAAGCAGATGGCTGATATTTCCCATGTAAGGGTTAACGTAAGAAACAGGGTCAGGACTGCTGTTGCTGCACGAGAACAGGACAATTGAAAGGATTACGGCTGCAGTGGCAGGCAGACCGGCGGTCAATGCAGAATTCCGGTTTTTTCTGAAATTTACCATATGGCATAGGGGTTATTTGAAACAGGTTACAATGAATTCCTTTGAATCGTTGTTTAGTTCACCGCCGTCGAAGTCGCCCGCGATGCGGTAACTTGCGAATTCAGATCTCTCAAGAAGGTGTTCCAGTTCGAACCTGAAGAAATACCGGAGAGGTGTTTCCCATACACTGGAATGGACGGATTTTCCGTCGTTCCATTCCATTCGGAAAGTGATGTTGATTACCTGGTTTATCAGGTCGGGCCTTGTTGAGACGATTCTCCTCAGGGTCTTTCCGGGTTCATATTCGCCGTCGAAATCGGTAATATTGTCGAGGCCGGAGATAAGGGGTTTCAGATCGGGATTAAAGACATCGAAGATGAATTTTCCTCCCGGGTTAAGATGCCTGCAGACGTTGTTCAGCGCATTCAGCTGGCCGGTAATCTCCATCAGATGCATGAAAACCCTGAAAGGCGCAATTATCAGGTCAAAGCCTGAATCGGGGCTGAAGTCAACAATACTCTGAAGGCTTATCCTGTGCCGGTATTCAGGCGGGAGTTTTGCATTTAGGACTTCTATCATAGCCGGGCTTATATCTATCCCGTATATATCAGCGCCGATTGAAAGGGCTTCTGTCAGGAGGCGGCCTGTACCGCTTCCTATCTCAAGGATCCTGCCTCTGCATTCCGTTATTCTGTCGAGGTAGAAACGGTTGTCGACACCGTCCCTGACCTGGTGGTAGATCACATCGTAGAAGCGTGCAAAAAAATCAGGGTAGAGGTCACTCATCTCTTAACAGGATTTTGTTAGGAGTAAATTTACAATTCTTTTTTGATAGTAAGTGGATTGCCCTGAGCTCTGAGCTCTGAGCTTTTTTATCTCGATCTCAAACTCGCTCTGGCGCTTCTGCAACACCCACCCCTCACCCCTCCCGGGAGGGGAAC
>JAFGXK010000204.1 GCA_016936695.1 Bacteroidales bacterium
CGAGATAAATCCTGATAAACCGCTCTATATTGCCCCGTATGCACTCGCCGGCTATGAAAGCGCCTTCGACCTTAATGATGAGGAGACCGCATATATGAAATCCAACACCCCTGATATCGAAGCGGGGCTTGATCTTAAATTCGGAATTTCCAGGACTCTTGTCATGGATGTTACGGTAAATACCGATTTTGCTCAGGTTGAGGCCGATGATCAGCAGATCAACCTGACCCGGTATTCACTTTATTTCCCCGAAAAAAGAATGTTCTTTCTCGAACGGGCAAGTGTGTTTGACTTCTCGCTGGGCGGCAACAGCAATCTTTTTTACAGCCGCCGCATCGGGCTCTTTGAAGATGAAGAAGGGGTGGAAGAACCTGAGCCTGTACGCATTTATGGTGGTGCAAGGTTAACTGGCAGATTAAAAAGCTGGGATGTCGGGTTTCTGGATATGCAGACAGCACCTTTGCTCAAAAAAAGACCGGATGGAACTTCGGTTTCCCTGATCCCATCAGAGAACTTCGGGGTTCTGAGGTTCAGGAGGCAGGTGTTTAACCAGAACAGTTATATTGGGGCTATCACTACAAGCAGACTGGGCTCTGACGGATCCTATAATTTTGCATATGGTCTCGACGGAATTTTCAAGGTATTCGGAGATGACTACCTTAATCTCAGATGGACCCAGACATATGAGGATGGTGTCAGTAACGTTTCCCTGAAGGAAAACTCCCTGATGATGGCCACCTGGGAAAGAAGATCAACCAGAGGATTCGGATATGAGCTTGGGTTTACCCAGTCGGGAACTCATTTTAATCCGGGAATCGGATTTGAAATGATGGATGATTATACGATTATCCGTGGAGCTTTAAGATATGGATGGATCTCCCCTGAGGGTTCTAAACTTTATACACATGGACCCGGGACCCGTTTTATGTACAGAACCTATATTGAAGACGGATCCTTCATGAGTCTGACTAATTTTACCGGCTGGGAATTCCAGACCAAAAGCCAGTGGCAGGGAAGCCTGAATCTGGTATACAATAACGACAGGCTTACCGACAGCCTCGAGATAAGTGCAGATGAGCTTTATATCAAACCCGGGAGATATGAATATTTTAGTTTCAGAGGCAGTCTTGTAACTCCGATGTCGAAACCATTCTACATAATGTTTATGACAGAACTTGGAGAGTTTTATGACGGAACCCGTCTCTCTTTCAGAACAGAGCCCACCTGGAACATGTCAAAGCATTTTGAGCTTGGGGGCATATATAGTTTTGATCATGTAAATGTTGCCGAAAGAGATGTATCGATGACCAACCATATTGTCGGAGTCAAGGCTCTCTATATGCTCGATACCCGGTTTTCAATCAATGCATACATCCAGTATAATACAGCGCTGGACGGGATTATAACCAATCTGCGATTCAGATATAATCCAAAGGAAGGCAATGATCTCTACCTGGTGTTCAACGAAGACCGGAATACTGATCTTTACAGGGAGATGCCTGTCCTGCCCGTATATAATTCAAGGGCTCTGATGGTCAAGTATACCTATACATTCAATCTCTGAAACAAATTTATTGCCCTTGAAACCCCGTTATGCAATATTACGGGGCTTTTTTTGTTAATAACTTCAACCGCATGTTAAATAATAGCATCGGCATGGGTTTTGGGAAATGGCACACTTACTAATTTTGAAATCTGAACACTAACTGACTCCGGTCGTGTTTTTCTGCAGTATATCCTCAGTTTTACACGGGGTCGGGGGTTTTATAATTTGATAATTAATATTCTTTTTAATTTTTAACTAACCAGACAAAAAATGAAACAGATCATTAAATTCCTGGCAATCGCAGTTGTTATGCTCGCATTTGCAGGTACGGTAAAGGCTCAGACAGCAACAGCCACTTCCAGTGCTGCGGCTGTGATTATTGCTCCGCTTTCGATAACCAATACCGCAGGCCTTCATTTCGGAACGATAATGAGGAGCGGAACGGCAGGTACGGTTACAATTGCGCCCGACGGCACAAGATCAGATGATGGAGGGGGAGGGGTTACCCTTTCGGCACTTGCTCCCGTGCATTCTGCAGCAACTTTTGATGTGGAAGGGGAAGATGGAAGAACAGTTACCATTACCCTCCCGGGCACAATCACTATTACAAATCTGGCCGCTGATGATATGGATGTGGACACTTTTGTGAGTGATCCAGATGCCGCAAATCCTGTAACCCTTACCGGTGCTGCAACCGTCCTCCGGGTTGGGGCAACCTTGAATGTGGGGGCTAACCAGCCTTCAGGCGAATATACCGGCACATTCAACGTATCGGTAAACTATAACTAGGGATCGTGGTTCCTTCTACCGGATTGAATCGTGACAAAGCAGCTTAAAATATTTTTAAGCCTGGGATTCCTTATTGCAATAAACCTAAGCCATATTCATGCCCAGGCAACGCAGTCGATCGGCGCGACCGGGCATGTCTATGCCGAGATAATTCCTGTTTTCTCCGCCAATGAGATTACCAGGATGAATTTCGGCAGGTTTTCCCCGGGTCCGCAGGGCGGCAGGATTATCCTTACACCGCAGAGCACCGTTTCGGTGCAGGGCAGCATCGTAACCGGAGTGGGAAGCCATAACGCCGCAAGCTTTGAAGTATCGGGCGATGAGGATGCTGCTTTTTCTATAAGCCTTCCGGACGATCCGGTTTTACTTAAACACGTATCAAGCGAGAAATCCATGCTGATCGAGGAATGGAACTCCTGGCCCTTGCCGGGTCCCGGTAACGGACGGCTCCGGAACGGATTCCAGATGATAAACGTCGGCGCAACACTTAAAGTCGGAACGATACATGACAATCCGGCTGGTGTTTATACCGGTACCTATACGATAACATTCGACTTTAACTGACAAGACCTTAATATGACCGGCCGATGAATAAATACAGAAATAAAATCATTGATCCATCCGGATTACTCCATGGGTTTAAGACTGCTGTGAAATTCCTCACAGCAGTGCTTGCATTAATGTATGCACTCCCTGCTTCGGCCCAGGGTGACCTGATGATCACACCAAGGCGAATTGTTTTTGAGGGAGCCACAAGGACTGCCGACATAAACCTTGCAAACACGGGTAATGATTCCGCAACCTATGCAATTAACCTTGTTCAGATCAGAATGCTTGAGAATGGAGGCTTTGAAACAATAACCGAACCTGATCCCGGACAGATGTTTGCCGACCGCTTTGTTCGTTTTTTCCCAAGAACCGTGACACTCGGACCTAATGAAGCCCAGGTAGTTAAGGTACAGCTTTACAGGACCAGCGAACTTCAGACAGGTGAATACAGGTCGCATTTCTATTTCAGGGCTGTGCCGGAAAAACAGCCGCTGGGAGAAACAAGCACCACGGCCGACACTTCCACCTTTTCAGTCAGGCTCACCCCTATCTTTGGAATCACCATCCCGGTAATAATACGCAGCGGCGAGACAACGGCAAGCGTGACCCTTTCCGGCCTTGATCTGACCATGGTAAATGACAATGTCCCAAGACTGAGCTTTGTATTCAACAGAACAGGAAACATGTCAGTCTACGGAGACATAACCGTCGATCATATCTCAACCCAGGGAAAAATTACAAGAGTCGGCGTTGCAAACGGGGTCGCTGTTTATACACCCAACGAGCTGAGAAGGTTTCAGTTTGACCTTAATAATGATACCGGTGTCGATTTTAAAAATGGTACTCTTCGCGTAATATATTCAGCTTCCTCGGATGTTAAACCCTCCAGACTGGCAGAGGCTGAACTGGCGCTAAAATAGGAGGAGTAATCCAGCGTTCTTACTGCTGATTTTTTACTGCTGACAGAATGAAAAAGCCAGGCCTGATCATTAAAACATTATTTGTGGCAGCGGCTTTGATCTCTGCTGTTCAGTATTCCCATGCTCAAACCCAGACTTTCAATTCAAGCGGAACATTCATCGTGCCGGCCGGAGTCACTTCTATTGTTGTCGAATGCTGGGGAGCAGGAGGCGGCGGAAGTTCAATTACATCTAATAATCTGCGCGGAGGTGGTGGCGGAGGTGGCGCCTATGCACGCAGCATCGTGACCGTAATCCCGGGCAATGCATACAGTATTGTAGTTGGTAACGGCGGATCAGCAAGCAGCGATGGAGGCAGTTCATCATTCAACACAACAACTGTGGTGGCTGCCGGGGGAATGGGAGGAACCAACAATTCAAGTACAGGCGGTGCAGGAGGATCAGTGGCAGAATCAACAGGTGATGTGGTTTATTCCGGAGGAAATGGAGCAAATGGCGATGTAAGCTGGCGATATTCTGGAGCAGGGGGGGGAGGAGCAGGAAGTACGGGTGCTGGAGGCAATGCATCAGGAAGAAATCCAGGCACAGGTACAGCTCTGAACGGCGGAAACGGTGGCAGTGGTGTCAGAGATA
>JAFGXK010000205.1 GCA_016936695.1 Bacteroidales bacterium
AATGAATAATAATTTTTTGTTCTGCTTTGTTTTTCTGATAAACTTCATTAATTTTGCGAACCCTAATTATGGGATATTTTTAACATAAAGGAATAAAACATCAGAGCAATGAAACAGGGTATACATCCGAAGAATTACAGACTGGTGGTTTTTCAGGACATGTCAAACGGACACTCATTCATTACCAGGTCAACTGCCCCGTCAAAGGAAACAGTAAAATGGGAAGACGGAAATGAATATCCGCTTATCAAGCTTGAAATCTCCAATACTTCACATCCGTTCTATACCGGTAAGATGAAGCTTGTTGACACCGCAGGAAGGGTCGACAAATTCATGAACCGTTACAAGGATCATGTGGGGAAAAAGAAATAATTACATTATATCAGATTGATCCCGGGCTGCAACGACCGGGATTTTTTTTTCTCCCCGGGGAAGCTCTGACAATTTTTCATGGCATAATGATTGCAATACCGGGTAGGAATCACAGTAAAAAATTATATGTAAATTTGACAGCACTCATTTGACTGATGGAAAATAAATTCAGAAAACCTGTCCGCGAACTGCTGCTTCCCGATATTCTTGACGGCGAAGGTGATATTGTCCCTATTATAGCTGACGGAGAGGACGGAGACCTGGAGGATATCGATGTTCCTGATTCGATTCCCATACTGTCGCTGCGAAATACTGTTCTTTTCCCTGGCGTGGTGCTCCCCATCTCCATCGGAAGACCCAGGTCGGTACAGCTCATAAAAGAAGCCTACCGCACCGACAAGATAGTGGGTACAGTCGCTCAGAAAGATCCTGATACAGAAAATCCTTCATTCGAAGAACTTCATAATGTCGGTACTATAGGCCAAATTGTAAAGCTTCTTGAAATGCCCGACGGCTCAACCACCGCGATAATTCAGGGACGTAAGAGAATGGTGCTTAATGAGCTGATCACCGACACGCCATACTTTGTTGCCAGGGTAAGAACAATCCCGGAAGTAAAACCGGAAATCCCCAGCAAGGATTTTGATGCAATTGTAGGTTCTCTCAGGGACCTTTCGCTGAAAATAATCAAGATAAATCCCAACATAAGCCCCGAAGCTTCATTTGCCATCAAGAACATCGAGAACAACACCTATCTTATCAATTTCATCTGTTCCAATACTGATGTTAAGGTCCAGGACAAGCAGAGGCTTCTTGAAATAAACAGCTTGAGAGACAGGGGATTTACCCTTCTTGAGTTTTTGGTCCAGGAGATTCAGGTACTCGAACTCAAGAATGAGCTGCAGTCGAAAGTGAAAAGCGATCTCGATCAGCAGCAGAGGGAATTTCTTCTTCATCAGCAGATGAAAACCATCCAGAATGAACTAGGAGGCAATCCTATTGAGAAGGAAATAGAGGAATTCAGGAAAAGAGCACTACTCAAGGTTTGGCCGGAAGAGGTAGGGAAGACTTTCGAAAAGGAACTGGGAAAACTAAGCCGCCTCAACCCCGCGGCAGCCGAATATTCCGTTCAGGTAAACTACGTTCAGACCTTGCTCGATCTGCCCTGGGAATCATATACCGTCGATAATCTCGATCTTAACAATGCAAGAAGAGTGCTCGACAATGATCATTTCGGACTCGACGAGGTTAAGGAAAGAATTCTTGAACATCTTGCGGTCCTTAAGCTTAAGGGCGACCTTAAGTCTCCGATACTATGCCTGTACGGCCCTCCCGGAGTGGGAAAAACCTCACTCGGCAAGTCGGTTGCAAAAGCTCTTGACAGAAAATATGTCAGAATGTCACTTGGAGGACTTCATGATGAGGCTGAAATACGCGGTCACAGGAAAACATACATTGGGGCAATGCCGGGAAGGATAATACAGAACCTTAAAAGAGCCGGATCTTCCAACCCCGTTTTCATACTCGATGAAATCGACAAGGTGGGACAGGACTTCAGGGGAGACCCCTCATCCGCACTGCTCGAAGTGCTGGATCCCGAACAGAACAGCACCTTCTTCGACAATTTCATCGAACTGGAATACGACCTCTCAAAAGTGCTCTTCATAGCAACCGCCAATACCCTTTCCACAGTCAGTCCTGCACTAAGGGACAGGATGGAACTCATTGAGATAACCGGTTACCTTGTGGAGGAGAAACTTGAGATTGCCCGTCAGCACCTTCTTCCCAAACAGCTCGAGAACCATGGGGTTAAGCCCGATCAGCTGATTATCGGAAACAAGGTGATGGAAGCCATAATCGATAAGTATACCCGTGAATCGGGAGTAAGGGAACTGGATAAGAAACTGGCCAAGATTGTAAGGGTGACAGCCAAAAACATAGCATCCGAAAGCGGTTACAACCCTGAGTTGTCGGAAGAGATGGTTCCCAAAATCCTCGGGCCGCCAAGATTTATCCGCGACCTTTATGCCGGAAATGAACAGGCCGGAGTTGTGACCGGCCTGGCCTGGACGGCATCAGGCGGCGAGATACTGTTTGTCGAGACAAGCCTCAGCAGGGGCACGGGAAAACTGACACTGACAGGTAACCTCGGTGAGGTGATGAAGGAATCAGCCATAATAGCCCTCGAATACCTTAAATCGAACGCCGGTTTGCTTGATATGCCCGATAATTTCTCGGAGAAATGGAACATCCATATCCATGTGCCCGAAGGAGCAATTCCTAAGGACGGACCTTCGGCCGGCATAACAATGGCAGCATCAATTGCTTCCGCGTTCACCCAGCGAAAGGTGAAGAAATACCTGGCAATGACGGGCGAAATAACTCTGAGGGGCAAGGTGCTCCCGGTGGGAGGGATAAAGGAGAAAATACTCGCGGCAAAGCGATCCAGTATAAAGGATATAATATTATCGGAAGAGAACAGGAAGGACGTTGAGGATATTAAACCCATTTATATTGAAGGACTTAAATTCCATTATGTCGAGACCATCATGGAAGCACTGGATCTTTCACTTCTCCGTCAGAAAGTAAAAAATCCAAAGAAAATTACATTTGAATGAAACTCACATGAAAAGAATTGCCGTTTTTCCGGGCTCTTTCGATCCTTTTACCATAGGGCACGAGGGAATAGTAAGAAGAGCACTCGTCCTCTTCGATGAGATAATAATTGCAGTGGGAGCAAATGCCCTGAAAAAAAGCTATTACTCACTGGAGACTAGGAAGGAAATGATTTCAAAGGTCTTCCGCGATGACCCCGAAATTACGGTAGACCATTACGAAGGTCTTACCGTCGACTACTGCAGGAAACGGGGAGCTCAGTATCTGCTCAGGGGATTGAGAACTGCCGCCGACTTTGAGTTTGAGAGGGCAATAGCCCAGGTAAACAGGACCATCATGCCCGACGTTGAAACGGTCTTTCTTCTTACTGTCCCGGAACATGCTTCAGTAAACTCAACAATAGTGCGCGATATAATCAGAAGCGGGGGAGACGCCTCAATATTCGTCCCGGCAGGTTTAAACATTCATGATTACAAGGGAGAGGACCTGTGATAAGCTTCGGAACTGCGGCCTGCAGAATCCTGAAAACATCAGGGAGGGCGTATTCAGGATTTAAATACTGAGGCATTTATAAGATCCATCAGCGAAAGCCATGCGGCAGACTTGATAATACTCAGCTCTTCAGGCGAGAGCCATTCCACTTTTGTAATGCCTTCTTCAACCTGGGGCTCCGTTACCATGATACCGTCATAGTCCATCAGGAACCAGCTTGTCTTCTTAAGATATGAAATACCCTCCCAGCTGTAAGTATGGTAGCTTGGCTCAAGCTGCTTCATAATCCTGTGTCCGGTAATGCCGCATTCTTCACTTACTTCCCTTACTGCACAGGTTTCAGGCTCCTCGCCGGGCTCCAGATGACCTTTGGGCAGATCGAGCTTTCCTTTCTTCTCAATGAAAAGATATTTTCCTGATGTGTGCCTTACAAGTCCGCCAGCCGCTCCGACCTCGGTGAAGTAGATTCTGAAAATCTTCCAGATATGGGTTATGTTGGTGCCATAAACATTTACCGACTCCAGTGAGGTATCGGCCTGGAATGTGGCAATCAGTTTATAAAGTTCCTTCGTTGCATAAAACTTATGGAATAACGAGTATTTTTGTAGCCGGTCAGGCTCGGGACTGATCATTATGAACCGGTTCTCAAAATGAACTTTATACATCACCTCATGGATAACAGTGCTAAAAAGATCGCCGAATATCTTTTACAAATTAAAGCAATAAAATTGCAACCGTCAAATCCTTTTACATGGGCTTCGGGATGGAAGTCGCCAATTTATTGCGACAACAGAAAAACTCTTTCTTTCCCCGAAGTCAGATCCTTTATAAGAGATTCTTTTGCCGGTGTTGTTCTGGAGTATTATCCGGAAGCAGAACTTGTTGCCGGGGTGGCCACGGGAGCAATAGCCCATGGAGTGCTGGTGGCTGAAAAACTCGGATTACCTTTCATCTATGTGAGGTCGGAGGCAAAGGAACACGGCCTTGGAAACCAGATTGAAGGTTATTATGAAAAGGGCCGGAAAGTGGTTGTGATCGAAGATCTCATCTCAACGGGGGGAAGCAGTCTGGGAGCCGTCAGGGCTCTCCGCGAAGCCGGTTGCGATGTTCTTGGAATGGCCGCAATCTTCACATACGAATTCTCAAAGTCTGCCGATGGATTTAAGACCGCCGGTTGCGAACTGAGTACCCTGAGCAACTATTCGGCACTCATCTCAACTGCGGTTGATACCGGATATATTACTGATGATGACGTTGAAACACTGAAAAGATGGAGGCTCGATCCGGCAGGATGGGGCATTAAATAATTATGGCACCACTATCCAGTTTTGAAAGCCGTAAAGGCAGCCTTTCAGGCACACCATCCGAGATATTCGACTTTGTTACCGATATCCGGAATCTCCGGCAGTTTGTCCCTGATAATGTCGTCGAGAACCTCGTTATCGATGCTGATACCTGCAGCTTTCGTGTCCCGGCTATGGGAACCGTAAGCATCAGCCTTACCGGGAAGGAACCTGTGAATCAGGTTGTTTACAGCGGTACAGCACTGAAGTCGAATGATTTCTCGCTTGTGCTCGACATAAACGGGAACAGCGACGGTAAGGCTGAGGTGCTGGTGAAACTGGAGGCAAACCTCAATCCCGTACTCAGGATGATGGCAGCCGGACCAATTTCCGATTTCCTTGAGAAGCTTGTTGGTGAGATGGAAAGATTCAAAGACTGGAAACAGAAGCAATAACTGTTAAAAAGGACCCTCAGTTCCGGGATTACTTAAGTATGAATTCGATTTCCTTGAAGGCGAATTCCATTATTCTTCCTCTCTTGTCTTCCACCATAAGCAATCCTGAGTTGCCAACTGATAATATCCTCCCGCTGAAGATTCCCTCACGCGATCTGAATTCGTGCCACTCATTAAGCCGGTATAGTGATTCGGTATAGTCATTCCTGATCTGATCACACTCTCCTGTAATTACCTTTTTATATCGCTGGTCGAGGCACTTCAGAAGCCCTTTGAGGCATCCCGATGTGTCATGATCCATGCCTGTGATGATCTTAAGCGAAACCGGATTGGGGATCCGGTCAGGGAAAACCTCCTGGTTGATGTTGAGCCCTATACCGGCTACCGAGCTGGTCAGGGTACTTCCCGTGATCGAGTTCTCAATCAGGATGCCTGCTATTTTGTCATTTCCTGCATAAATATCATTTGGCCATTTTATTTTGCAGCCGGGAATTATTGTTTTCAGAAAATCGATTATGCCCAGCGAAATGAAGCCGGAGATTATAAACTGATCTTCCGGGTTGACAATGGTCGGGAACATTATAACACTGAATAACAGGTTTTTCCCTTCTTCACTTTCCCAACGGTTTCCCTGCTGTCCTTTTCCTGCCGACTGGTAAGCGGCATGGATTACCAAACCCTCACGGGCCTTGCCGGATTTTATGTATTCCGCGGCAGTGGTATTTGTTGATACCGCCCTATTAAGGAAGATTATTTCGGATCCAATGATCATCTCCAGCCCGTTTTTACGTACCTCCTGCCATATTTGCCGTTAGTGGCGGGCAAACCGACGATGGCACTGTTATTGCACATTATGGAATGAAAGCGACAAAAATACAGATAAAAGTTTGTACTTTTGCAACTTGATGTTTAACAGACCTCTTAGATGAAGAAAAGACAGGATGGGACGGATTTGCTCCTTGAGGCCATAATGAAAGGCATTTTTGAGAAAAAAGGACAGGATGTACTTAAAATTGACCTGAGAAAACTCGATAACCGGATTTCCGATTATTTTATAATATGCCATGGTTCGTCGGTCAGCCAGGTCGATGCAATATGCGATTCCGTTGAAGACACCGTAATACGTGATGCAAAGGAAAAACCTTCGCATGTTGAGGGGCTCGACAATTGTTTCTGGGTCCTGCTTGATTATGGTAATGTTGTTGTTCATATATTCCAGGAAGAGTACAGGCATTTCTACAACCTCGAGTCATTGTGGGCCGATGCTTCCATGGAAGCTGTAAGGGATAATTTAAGTTAAGACAATCATTTATGGCCGAAAACGAAAATAAAGACAACGGCCCGGTCAAACCACCGGAACCAAATCTGAAGCCTAAATTCAATTCGAACTGGATTTTTGCAGTACTTATCGTCTCATTCCTTGGTATAAACCTGTTTTACGGAGGTAAGACCACTCCGAAACTTCAGACAAGGGAACTGAAGGAGATGATCGCCGGAAAGGAGATTGAACGAATTGTAATAGTAAACAAGGAGTATGCCGAGATCTACCTTAAGAAGGAGGTTGTTGAGTCGGAAAAATACCCTGACATACAGAAACCCAATAACGGGAGAATGGGATTCGGAGTGCCTAAGCCTCATTACACCCATAACATTGGAGATCTTGCCACTTTCGAGGCATTCCTTAAGGATGAACAGACGAATGCCGGTTACAGCGACAAGGAAATGATTTATCCTGAGACCGATACACGTCATAATTATATTGGAGAGATTCTCGGGTGGACACTTCCGTTTATACTTCTGATTTTCCTCTGGCTGTTTATGATGAGGAGGATGGCAGGAGGAGCCGGGGGAGGTGCCGGAGGCATATTCAGTGTAGGGAAATCAAAAGCCCAGATCTTCGACAAGGAGTCAAACGTAAAGATCAATTTCCACGATGTGGCTGGTCTTGAGGAGGCGAAAACGGAGGTCATGGAAATAGTCGACTTTCTGAAGAATCCGAAGAAATACACAGCTCTCGGAGGTAAAATACCGAAGGGAGCACTTCTTATAGGACCTCCCGGCACAGGAAAGACTCTGCTCGCAAAGGCTGTAGCAGGTGAAGCCAATGTTCCTTTCTTTTCCATTTCAGGTTCCGATTTTGTCGAGATGTTCGTAGGTGTAGGAGCCTCCAGGGTGAGGGACCTGTTCAAACAGGCCAAGGAAAAAGCTCCCTGTATCGTATTCATAGATGAAATCGACGCTGTCGGAAGGGCGAGGGGTAAAAATGTTAACTTCGGATCTAACGATGAAAGGGAAAACACCCTCAATCAGCTTCTTACAGAGATGGATGGCTTCGGTACAAATATGGGTGTTATCATACTGGCCGCTACAAACAGGGCTGATATTCTCGACAGGGCGTTGCTCAGGGCCGGAAGGTTCGACAGGCAGATCCATGTGGAATTGCCAGAACTCACTGAAAGGGAGGCTATCTTCAAGGTTCATCTCCGTCCCATAAAACTCGAAAAGGGATTTGATGTTTCGTTCCTCGCAAAACAGACCCCGGGCTTTTCTGGTGCTGATATAGCGAATGTATGCAATGAGGCTGCCCTTATCGCAGCCAGAAAGAATAAGAACATCGTTGAGAGACAGGATTTCCTCGATGCCATCGACAGGATAGTGGGCGGTCTGGAGCGCAAAAGCAAGATCATCTCAATGAGCGAAAAGAAAACCATAGCCTATCACGAGGCAGGCCATGCAACGGTCAGCTGGCTTCTCGAACATGCAAGCCCGCTTGTAAAGGTCACAATAATACCACGCGGAAGGGCACTTGGAGCAGCATGGTATCTGCCTGAAGAAAGACAGATTACAACCAGTGAACAACTGTTGGATGAGATGGCCTACGCCCTTGGAGGCAGAGCCTGCGAACAGCTGATGTTCGGAAAAATATCGACGGGTGCATTGAACGACCTCGAAAAGGTAACCAAACAGGCCTACGCGATGGTCTCCTACTTCGGGATGAGCGACAAGATCGGAAATATAAGCTTTTACGATTCATCGGGGCAGTCCGATTATGGCTTTACAAAACCATACAGTGAAAAAACGGCGGAACTGATCGACCGTGAGGTTAAACAGATAATCGACGAATCGTTCGAACGGGCAACAGAGGTACTGAAACGCAATAAAAAGGGATTGACTGAACTGGCTGAACTGCTTCTCGAAAAAGAGGTAATATTCAGCGAGGACCTTGAAAGGATCTTCGGCCGGAGCAAGGCAGATATGGCAAGGGAACAGAGGAACAAAGCGACCGGCAACAAAGTCCAGACAGCTGTGGAGAATACAAGCGAGTCACTATCGCCCGAACCCGTCATACCTGATGCTGCCGCACCTGATGCTGGCGCACCTGGTGCTGCCGCACCTGCTGCTGCCGCACCTGATCCTGCCTCAC
>JAFGXK010000206.1 GCA_016936695.1 Bacteroidales bacterium
CCTTGCAGGCCACTGGATAAAACTCCTTCTGCATTACCTTTTCCTTCACAAGGCAAAAGGCTACCCCTTCTGGTGGCTTCTGCCCGAATAAACGAACAAAAAGAAAATATTTATTGAAATGGCAAAAAATATAGTCAGGGGGTTTAACGAAGAATCTTATCCCCCAATTCCTACAAAGGCCACAAAATTCTGGCGCCGCTGCCTGCTTAAGCAGATAGTAATGTTCTTTGTCCTCAACCTCAGGATGATGAGGATAATTGTCGGAGGACACTCCTAGAAACTGCTGTTATTAACGGTACCTGGCCATAACGACACCCCAGTCGAGAATTTCCCAGAACGATTTTATATAATCAGGTCGTCTGTTCCGGTAATCGATGTAATAGGCATGTTCCCATACATCGCAGGTAAGGAGGGGCTTGAGACCATTCCTGAGAGGATTTCCGGCGTTTGATTCCTGGACTATCCGGAGTTTCCCCTCCTCCTCACTGACGAGCCAGGCCCAGCCGGAGCCAAAAAGGCCGGCAGCTGATTTGGAAAATTGTTCCGTGAAACTTTCGAAAGAGCCAAATGATTCGTTGATTGCATCTGCGAGGGGACCTGCAGGTTTCTTTCCCCCCGTTTTTGAAAATGATTCAAAATAAAAAGTATGATTCCAGACCTGAGCTCCATTGTTAAAAATGGGACCATTGGCCGTCCGGATGATAGTTTCCAGGTCAGCATTCTCGAATTCTGTTCCGGGAACCAGACCGTTAAGATTGTTCACATAAGCCTGATGATGTTTACCATAGTGGTATTCAATAGTTTCAGCACTTATGAAAGGAACAAGTGCATCAGCCGCATACGGGAGTAAGGGTAATTCAAATGCCATGGTTTTGCTTTTTGATTGTTAATTCAGATCCTTGTATATCAATTCATCAAAAATACTCATTTTGGGGCTGATTTCGCCTGAAATCATATCAGAAAAATAGACCCGGGCAACTCCGGAATCACGCCTTTATCTGTTGCGATCCTGTAGAGTTCTGATACAGCCTTTTTTCCGATCGTCCCCAGTGTCAGTGTGAAATCATTCACATAAAGGTCGATATGGCGGCTTATTACCGATTTTTCAATTTCCCGGGCATTGGAGGTTACGAATTCCTGCTGTTGGGATGAATGCTCCCTTGCATACTCAATGCTTCTGTGGAGCACTCTGTTGAATTTCAAGGCTATATCCCGTGGAATCCGCCGGTTGATAACAATGAAGCCCAGCGGGACTGGTAATCCGGTGAGCTTTTCCCAGAATTCTCCCATATCAGCGATCTTTACAAGTCCTTTTTCAGCGTATGTGAATCTCGTTTCATGGATTATCAGTCCCGCATCAGCTTTCCCTTCCAGCAGTGCATTCAATATCTCCGAGAAAAGGTATTCCCTTTTATTGCGGGCATCAGGCTCTGCGATGCTGAAAAGCAGATTGGCTGTTGTATATCTGCCGGGGATGGCAATGACAGCGCTGCTTACATCCGCATTTTGCATTGGCTTCCTGCCTATAAGGAGAGGGCCGTTGCCATAACCGAGAGCACTTCCGGAATCAAGAATCATATAATCCCCGGAAGCATATGCAAATGCATGACAGCTTATCTTGGTAATGTCGACCCGTGAAGTAAAAGCTCTTCTGTTTAGTTCCTCTACATCGGCAAGAAAGTAATCGAATTGAAATCCTTCTGTGTCAATCCTGCCGTTCACCAGAGCATCGAAAATGAATGTGTCATTCGGGCATGGAGAAAATCCAAGTGTCAGTTTCATTCTGTTATTTAAATAACAATAATACTTCCTCGAGTTTCACCGACAGGTTTGCCAGAGCCACTCCGATATTCCATTTCTCCCTGTCGCGAGGTTCAACCATATTCGAAACAGCTCTCAGTGCCATGAAAGGGATATTTTCCCTGCTGCAAACATAAAAGAATGCAGCACCCTCCATGGTTTCGATATCAGGATGATACTTTCCCGACAGTCTGGAAATTGTATGCAGCGATCCGGTTGCCGTATTTACAGTAATGGCGCTGACCGGTCTGAGAGTTTCTGATGCCGCCGACACGAACCTGTTTTGAGCGATTATCTTACCTGATCTGAAAGGCAGTTCATCAGGGTCCTGAAGACCGGCCTCGGGCAGGGAAAGGAAGCCGGAGTTATCCTCGACACCGGAATCAGCAAAGCAATCCGTAACGGGCATAACGACATCTCCCGGCGGAATATCACTGTTAAAACTACCGGCAATGCCAATATTGACTGCCAGATCGGGGAGGTGCTCACCGCAAAGGTATCTTGTAAGAGTCCATGCAGTAGCCACAGCACCCACTCCTGTAACAACGGGGATAAGGTTAAATCCACTTATAGTCTTCAGTACTTCAGATTCGGCCGCTGTGGCAGAAACCACCAAAATCCTTAGGGGCATATCTTCCTGGTAAATAAGTTGTATCAAAATACTGCATAAATATATTGTTTTAATAGCTAAATAGATCAACTTAAATGGTTATTATTGCAGCTTTAAAAGCCTGTTTATGATATACATCACACGAAGAGAAACCTTTTGTGCCGCCCACAGGATGTGCAGGGAGGAATGGTCGGACGAAAAGAATCTGGAGATTTTTGGGAAATGTTCCAATCCGGCCTGGCACGGTCACAATTATGTACTGAGCGTAACTGTGAGGGGAGAGATTCAGGAGGAGCTTGGATTTTTTATAAACCTGACCATCCTGAAGAAAATCATTCATGAAAGGATAATTGAAAAGATTGATCACCGTAATATCAACACTGAAGTCGACTTCATGAAGGGGAAGATTGCCACAACAGAAAATCTGGCTATTGCAATATGGAATGAACTTAAACCTGCTATAAGCGAGCATGGCGCTTCACTCCACTGTGTAAGAATAAGTGAAACCGAAAATAATACAATAGAATTTTATGGCTAAAAGAATAGAAAAGATAAACAACGGAAGTAAATTCTCTCCAAAGGGATATAATAAAACTGAATCGTGGGATGCTGAAACCATAGATGAGCTTGCCACGCATTATCGCAGAATACTTAAGCTTCTGGGCGAAGATCCTGACCGTGAAGGACTGCTTAACACCCCGGTAAGAGTAGCCAAGGCAATGAATTTCCTCACACTGGGATATGGGCAGAACCCCTGTGAGATTCTCAACTCGGCCAAATTCAAGGAAGACTACAAGCAGATGGTCATTGTCAAGGACATTGAACTATATTCGATGTGTGAGCACCACATGCTGCCATTCGTGGGAAAGGCTCACGTTGCTTATATACCGAATGGCTATATAACCGGCTTAAGCAAGATAGCCAGGGTTGTGGAAGCCTATGCCCGCCGGCTACAGGTACAGGAAAGACTTACAGTTCAGATCCGTGATACCATTCAGGAATGCCTTAGTCCGATGGGAGTTGCAGTTGTGATAGAGGCTCAGCATATGTGCATGCAGATCAGGGGTATACAGAAACAACATTCGGTTACAACCACGTCAGCCTTCACCGGTATTTTCCTCAGCAACCTCAACACCAGGGAAGAATTTGTTCATCTTATAGGATCGAATCTACATTAAGAATACTTTTTATGAAGGCTTATGTATTTCCCGGTCAGGGAGCTCAGTTTCCCGGCATGGGAAAAAACCTCTATGACAGCTCCCCCATTGCCATGGAGCTTTTTGAAAAAGCGAACTCGCTTCTGGATTTCAGGATTACGGATTTAATGTTCGGCGGTACGGATGAAGACCTTAAGCAAACCAGGGTAACTCAGCCGGCTGTTTTTCTGCATTCAACAATAATTGCAGCTTCACAGTCTGAAACCATAAAGCCCGGAATGGTTGCAGGCCACTCGCTTGGAGAGTTCTCGGCACTAGTTGCCACTGGTGCTCTCTCCTTTGAAGACGGGCTGATGCTTGTAGCCAAAAGAGCTGCTGCCATGCAGCTCGCCTGTGAATCAACACCTTCCACCATGGCTGCAATAATAGGTCTCGACGATAAGCTGGTTGAAGACGCTTGTGCGGGAATAGATTCAATTGTTGTGCCGGCAAACTATAATTGCCCCGGTCAGATTGTGATTTCCGGAACCAACGAAGGGGTAGAAAAAGCTGTGGAAATTCTAAAGTCCCTGGGGGCCAGAATGGCAGTAAAACTTGCTGTAGGAGGAGCTTTCCATTCGCCCCTGATGGAGCCCGCCAGGCTGGAGCTTGAGAAGGCCATCATGAACACCGGTTTTAAACAGCCTGTTTGTCCTATATATCAGAATTTCACAGGTAAACCATCAACTGATCCTGAGGTGATAAAGTCCAGCCTTATTTCTCAGCTTACATCCCCGGTCCTCTGGACTCAGACAATCAGGAACATGATTGCAGATGGTGCCGTATCCTTTACAGAAGTTGGCCCGGGGAATGTGCTTCAGGGGCTTATAAGGAAAATAAGCAGGGACGTCACTGCAGATTCGGCTTCATGATCACTCCCCTGTGAGTTTTGCCATCGACCATTATATCAAGGGGGTTTTCAAATCTTATATGACGGAGGTGTTCATCCTCGTATTTGCTTTTTATCCCGTTAAGGAATTCAACATCGTAAGATCCCTCATTAATATAGGGATTGATAGTAAAATATCCTACTCTGAATGAGGTCAGGTTCTGGAAGAAATGGGTTCCCTGGCTCGGATCGATACGGTATGTCTTCAGGCCCGATTCAACAATGACTCTTGCCGCTGAGATCTGAGGCCATCTCACCGGTATGCCAAGCCAGGGATCTGTCGAACCCCACCTTCCGGGTCCGATAAGCACATATCCGGTACCCTGTTTTACAAATTCATTGTTGATCCTTTCAATGTCTGAAGCTATCTCCTTGTTTCTGGCGGGATTAAACGACTCCGGCTTCACATAGACAATATCTGATATCCCCTTAAAAATTCCGTTTCCCAGAGCCGATCCCGACCAGATGATAGCATCTCCGGCATTAATGCCTGCCAGATTGACCACTGATGTTTCATCGGTGTGAACTATCGGGCGTATCTGAAGAAAGTTGAACACCTTTGGGGCTCCCGGAGGGGTTTCAAGGTTTGCTGCAAATTCAATCTCAATGGGATTATTCATCTCGTAATCCCCAAGATCGAGAAGGGTATTGAGGATTTCGGGCAAAGGAAAGAGTTTGTGCTGAAGAATATTTGAGAAGGTTATAATCCTCTTTCCGGCGAAACTGATTCCATCCCGCAATATATTGTTATTGTAATCGTAAGTAGAAGCGACATACTTCATAGCGACGTCGTTGGTTATATCATTCACTCCCAGCTTAAGAATATTGACACCATCATCTGTAGAAGGGACAAAGCTGTCTGTCTTCAGGTCCAGGGCACAGAATTCCTTCTGGGTATCCCTGAGTGCCGTTTCCATGGAGGAGAGTTGCAGAATCTTTTTTGAATGCTTTGGCGAGAACCTCAGAGACAGGCCTCCTTCAACAATATATTTTCCCAGCCCGAAAGCAATGTTTGCAATACCGTCAACGGCCTTTTCCGATCCGATTGGATAATAATTGATTGAACGGGCAACCCCTGATAGTGTCGGATAAAAAACATCTCCATGACGGTTTCCGCAGACCTCCTGAAGGATAATTCCCATTTTCTCCTCATCGATAACATTGGCAGTTGCAGTCATATATGCCTTACTTGCCTTGTAGAATACTGAAGCATATACCTCCTTTATGGCGTCCGAAATCATTTTTACCATCATCTTATTATCGGGATGCCTGGGAATCATGTATGTAGAATATATTCCTGCAAAAGGCTGATAGTGTGAATCTTCGAGCTTACTTGATGATCTGACGGCAATAGGATGATTCCTTGAAACTGCCAGGAAGGCATAAAAATCCTGGTAAATTCTGGCCGGAAGCTCAGCCTTGAGAAAACTTTCAAGCATCATCTGATCAGGAATATCTGAAAGGGCAAGTGAATACAGGTTATTATGATCCATGAACTCATCGAAGATATCGGTGCTCAGGACCACTGTCCGGGGTATTGTGATAAGCACGCCCGGGAACTTGTTGTAAAGCTTATGTTCCTTTATCAGCCTGTTTATGAACGCCAGGCCTCTAGCCTTACCTCCAATTGAGGCATCGCCGATCCTTGAAAACAACTGGTACTCATCATAGCTGCTCTTGTCGAATTTGGCAATTACTCCCCGCCCCTTCCCGAGTCTGAAACTGGAAATGGCCACGTACAGGAACCGCCGCATTTCATCCATAGATTCGAAATCTTCCTTCCTGATGTACTTGAACAACTGGGCAACCGGGAACAGAGCCCTTGCGTTGAGCCATTTGGAGAAATGGTTCCTGGTTGCATGATATTCGAGTGTCTGGTCGGGAATAGTAAGTATTTTTTGCTGAAGACTTTGCAGGTCAGTAGCTATTGCTATCGGCTCCATTGTTTCGGGATTCTTGAATACAAAAGGACCGAATGCAAGGTTCTGGATTATAAAATTCCTGAGTTCAAGCGACAGTGATTTTGAATACTTGTGGATAAATCCCGCACCAAGCTCTTCAGCGATTTTTTTGTGCACCTGACTTGATGACTGAATCAGGAACGGAACCTTATCATCATCAGCCATAACAACCTTGCACAGCTCTATTCCGGCATTTTCATCAATAACATTATCTTTCTTGTAGCTTATGTCGGAGATTAAACCCAGCACATTGTATTTGTGTCTTTTGTAAAGTGCCAGGGCGTCATTGTAATTATTTGCAAGGAGTATCTTCGGACGACCTCTCATTTTTAGCATCCGTTGATGCTCATTCAGTGCCTCTCTCTGAAAATCAATTGATTGCTGAAGAACAATCCTGTAAAGACTTGGAAGGTATGACGAGATATATCTTATCGAGTTCTCGACCAGTATGATAGCCTGAACGCCTATATTCTCTATGTCGAAGTCGGCGTTCATTTTGTCCTCGATCAGCTTGATTATAGCCAGGATGAGCGAGGCCTCGCCCAGCCAGCAGAAGACATAATCGATTGCACTCAGATCTTCACCCTCAAGGCGGAGGGAAACCTCTCTCGAGAAATAGGTAAGCACCACGACCGGGATATGTTCAAACCTGGCCTTTATCATTTTTGCCATTGCGAACACATCAGTTCCCCTCAGGCTGAGCATTGATATGACCAGGTCAATTTTGTCATTCTCAAGTATCTTCAGCGCATCTTCAGCGTTATCTGTCTGGACGAATGTCGGAGGGTATTTGAGGTTCAGGGAAACATACTCATTGAATATCTGCTCATCGATTCTCCCGTCCTCCTCAAGCATATAATTATCATAATTACTGCATATAATAAGCACCCGGCGAATCCTCTTCTGCATCAGAAGGTCGAACGATGTGTCGGTGAAATCGTATTTCTGCAGATCAAGTATGTCTTCAATAATCATCATGGATAGAGGTTTTATCAATTCGTTGAGATCACTGCCATTCCCTTTTTACCGTCCATACTGACTGTCAGCGGCTTTTCAAACCTTACATGCCGGTGAAAATTCCCTGTGCCGATAAGCCTGCCCTCCCTTATTCTGTCCCAGTGAATAATATCCCGGCCCGAGTCCTGGTCAACTGAAAAATATCCAACATTCATTGATGTCACGTTATGGAAAAAGTGAGAACCAAGTGAAGCGTCCGGACGGAAATCAGTGAGAGCCACCTCCACAATAACCCTCGCTCCCGATATCTGCGGCCAGACTACAGGGATCCCGAGGAATCTGTCGCGGCTTCCCCATCGGCCGGGACCAATCAGAATATATTTCCTGTTCTCCCTTACCATCAGCTCGTTTATAGCGGCTATTTCATCGGCCATGCTGACTGTAAGCTTATTGTCAAATTTCTCGGGTTCAATGAAGACTATATCGGCAATATCATTTACCAGCCCGTTTCCCATACTCTTGTGGGTTAGAATCAGCAGTTTTTCCTCATCTATCGCGTCGGTATCGATCTTGTAGCCTGCCCCCATTCCCAGCATAGGTTTAATCTGGAGAAGATAAAATGATGCAATCCCCGATTCATCCTTGTTAAGATCGACGGCATACTCTATCTCGACAGGTGTCCCGCAGGCTTCTGTAACCACTTCGAGCACAGTCTTCAGGGCCTGAGCAAGAGGCACATAATTATATTTCAGTACATCGGCAAAATTCACAACCCTGGGGCCCGGGGTATCCAGACCCGGGGTTATAGTATCATTGTCGGGATTCATTACCGAAGCTATGTGCTGCAAAGTCCCATGGCGTTCAGAATCGCTGACTTCAAGCCTTCTCAGCCCTGCATTTTCTCCTTCCAGAAGGTTCAGTTCCCTGAGCGACATATCAACCGCGTAAAACCATAGCTGGGAATTCTTGTAAAGATCCTTCTGCGACATTATTTCGAGCGTCGGATATGCAGGAGAAAACCTGTAGGTCAGATTCCCCTCCATCACGTACTGCCCAAGTCCCAGTGCCGCAACTGCAAATCCGTCTCCGGGAGTCATGTGTGCAACAGGATAGAAATTGAATGATTGAGCCGTCCCGCTGATATGCGGATAAAATGCATCCTCAAACCGGTTCCCTACAACCTCCTGGATAACTACGGCCATTTTTTCAAGCTCTATTTTATAATTAATAGCTTCAAAATAGACTCTTGCATCCCGTGAATATACAGAGGCAAACACCAGTTTTATGGCTTCCGCGAGCTGCTTCAGCCTTGTATCCGGTTCAGGATTGTTGTTTGGTAACAGATAAGTCCCGAATATCCCTGAAAAAGGTTGATTCTGTGAATCTTCAAAGAGGCTTGATGACCGTACAGCCAGTGGCCTGGTCATCTTGCCAACAAATACTCTCAGCTTTTTTTCGAGGGTGTAGCTCAGGCTGCCTCCGACAAAAGCCTTCTGTATAACATCAAAGTCCCTTTGCTCCTTTACCAGCTGCCACAGATGGTTCCTCTCCATAAACATGTCAAACTCATCCGTCCCGATAATAGCCGTTATGGGAGTCTTGACATTAATGCCGGGAATCAGTCTTCCAAGCTCAAAGCTATAGATGAGGGTATTGATGAATGCCAGTCCCCTGCCTTTACCCCCCAGTGAACCAGGAGACAGAGACACCACGTTTGTCTCGTCAATTATTGCGGATTCCTCGAAAACAATTACTCTTCCCTTATTCAGTTCCTGCCTCCGTTTACGAATTATGTCGAGAAGGAATTCCCTGAGCTGGTTAAGGTTCTCAAAATCCGTAACCTTGATCGGATTAATGTATTTTGCAATCTTAACTTCTCCCCTGGCCATAAGCCATAGAGAGAAATGATTTTTCATGGCATGATATGCAAGGGAATCTTCCGGGATTGTCTCAAGGTATGCTTCGAACTCCTTCATTGATTTTGCAACGGCAATCTGCCTTCCTCTGTTATCGCGGTAAACAAAATGACCAAATCCCAGGTAATAATTTATGAATGATTTGAGGTCCTGAAGCAGGCTTTCGGAATTCTTATTGATGAAATTGGATTTAAGGGTAAAGGCATATCTTGCATTTTCCGGATCTGCCGACTGAAGAACAGTTGGCAGGTTGGGCAGGTAGGATTTGATAAGCTTTAAAAGTTCGTATCCGGCTTTTTCGCTCATTATCCCGTCTTTAGGGAAAGCCATATCCGAAATAACACACAGAAGGTTATTGAGGTAATTATTAAAAACAACTATTGCTGCCTCCCATGATGAAACAAGTAGTATTTTTGGCCGGGCCCTGAGTTTCAAAACCTTGTAAAGTTCATCGGTGGAAACATCCTGGATAAGTTTTTTCGTCTGATCCATCACCAGGCTGTAAAGCATGGGAAGGTAGCTGGAATAGTAATCGGCCGAATCCTCTACAAGAAGAATAACTCCCGTAAGTCCTTTTTGTGTATCGTTTTCAACATTGACCTTGTCCTCGAGTTGGGAGACCATGGCAAAGAACACTTTTGATTCGCCTGTCCACACAAAATAGTTGTCAAAGGGAACCCCCTTTCCCTTCTGCTTCTTAACAAAATCCATGTCGGAGGAATTGTTGAGAAGAAGATAAGTGGGCAGATAAGGATATTTGTCCTTTATCTTTCTGCACAATTCCATTGGATTATCCTTATCAACACCGATCATGATTATAACAAGATCGTAGTGCCTGGCCCTGAGCCTGTTGAAAGCCTCCTCCTCGCTCGACACCCCTGTAACTCTAGGTATAGAAGTAAGACTCATCTGAAAATATTCACCCAGAATGTGGTCAGCGAACCGTCCCTCTCCTTCAATTGAATAAGCGTCGTAAAGATTTGCCACAAGCAGGATCTCCTTCACCTTGAAAGGCTGAAGATCGTGAAACACATCTCTCTCGGCATTATGCCTGTCAAGGAATTTCTGCAGGAGTTTTTTACTTGATGCTATCGAGTAATCATCTTCCTCTCTTTGGATGGATCCGGATGTACGGATTATGTCTCTGGCCCTGTAACTGTTTATGTAACCAGTGATCAGGCTGGCAATATTGATTACAAGATCTCTCTCCTCCTTGAGAAAAGGTCCTTCAGATTCTTCCCTGAACTCCTTTGTATAGAAGATCTCTATTATCCCTGTCTCCCCATCAATGGTACTGAATTCCTGAGCCATTCTCCATTCAGTTTCCCTGAAATCAGGCGACTCGAACTGCTTATTCATAAAGGTTATTCTGGCAACAGTATATTCGGGGAACTGCCAGGCAGCAGGAAGCAAAAGAACAATGTGCTGAAGGGTTTCCTCAACCGGTTTATTTTCTTTGAGGATATAGGTTGTCTGATTGATGCATCCGAGTTCCTTTAGTCGCTCTCTCTGTTCATGAACCAGCCTGTTGAATTCGGGCGTTAATTGAGTATTGGCATCCATCAGACAAGAATTAAAAGGATCAGAATTTAAAATTACTAAAATTCTGCCATCCATGTCACAATATTAAGGATGCTGCTGTATTAAATGAGAAATCAGGAAAGACGAATCTTCGAAGATTCATCATACTTCCCAGACTGATCCGCTGTTGAGCAGGTCGTCCATATTTTTGATTTTTGATTTGCTTCTGACCTGTTCTATCTGGTTTTCAAGTTCTTTTTCATATGTCGGTGCAGAAACAGCTCTGATCACTCCGAGTGCAACAGGATATTCGGGATATCTCATATTGGCAAGCATATATTGAATACCCGGATTGGGTTCAGTGGCATCGTGAACCAAAATATCTTTCTCAGTTATACCGCTCTCTCCGATTTTAACTACCTTCAGCTTCAGCCCATCGAGAATAAGGCCTTTGTCATTCTCTTTTCCGAATATCATAGGCTCGCCTTGCTTCAATATCAGTGTACGGTCATCTCTGACCTCCTTGCCGGTCACTTTTTCATGAATTCCGTCGTTGAATATCACACAGTTCTGAAGAACCTCGACGACGGAAGTCCCTTTATGCCTTGCAGCTTCAATATAAATCTGAGTTGAAAGAGTAACATTGGCATCAACAGTGCGGGCAAAGAATTTTCCTTTTGCTCCGATTACCAGTTCGCCTACAGAAAATGGCTCTTCGATGGTTCCGAATGGTGATGTTTTTGTAACAAGTCCCTTATCGGACGTTGGTGAATACTGGCCTTTGGTCAGTCCATATATTTCGTTGTTAAACAGAATTATGTTGAGGTCGATATTCCGTCTGACAACATGGATAAAGTGATTTCCTCCGATTGCCAGTGCATCGCCGTCGCCTGTTATCTGCCAAACTGAAAGCTCAGGATTTGCTATCTTGACCCCTGTGGCAATTGCAGAAGCTCGCCCGTGGATTCCATGGAAACCATAGGTACTCATATAATAGGGGAATCTTGATGAGCAGCCTATTCCCGAGATGAAGGCAAATTTTTCCTTTGGAATTCCCAGCTCAGAGAGGGCTTTCTGTACAGCATTGAGAACTGCATGGTCGCCGCAACCGGGGCACCAGCGTACCTCCTGATCGCTCTTGAAATCCTTCGGACTCAACTTGTTTGTGATTGTATCGTTCATAGCTCTGGTTTACAAAAGTGTTAAGCAATGTTCCTTGATCTCCCTGATTGTAAAAGGAAGTCCCTGGACTTTATTTATCTGTTCATAATGGAATTCGGGAAATTTCATTCTCAGATAATTTACAAACTGCCCGAGGTTAAGTTCACACACAACTATTTTTTTGAATTTACTGAAGACATCCCTCACGTTGCCTGGCATAGGATTGATGTAGTTAAAGGTCACATTACTGATCTTATATCCTTCAGCCTGAAGCTCCTTTACTGCCATTACGCGGTATCCGTACGAACCTCCCCATCCGACAACCAGCAGATCGCCTGATTCTTCGCCGCTGACCTCCAGATCCGGAATCTTGGCTGCAACCTGTGCAACTTTCTGGTCCCTGAAGCTAACCATAAGTTCATGGTTTTCCGGCAAATACGACACAGTTCCCTTTACGGTTTTCTCAAGTCCTCCTATTCTGTGTTCCAGGTTTGGCGTTCCGGGAAGAGCCCAGAATCTCGAAAATGTTTCGGGATCCCTTTTATACGGCAGGTAAGGAAGTTCTTGGTCTGATGCGTAAGGAGGATGGATATCCGCAAGTTCCTTCATCGAAGGTATTTTCCATGGTTCTGTCCCGTTAGCTAAATATCCGTCAGTCAGCAGGATTACAGGAGTCATATGCTCCACAGCTATTCGTGCTGCTTCGAAAGCATAGCGAAAGCAGTCGGTTGGAGTACTGGCGGCAAGCACGACAACCGGGCTTTCGCCGTTCCGTCCAAAAAGTGCCTGCATGAGATCAGATTGTTCAGTTTTGGTGGGAAGTCCTGTGGATGGTCCTCCGCGCTGGACATCAATAATAACGATGGGAAGTTCAGTCATTACTGCAAGTCCGATTGCTTCAGACTTAAGTGCAAGACCAGGGCCTGAAGTAGATGTTACCGCAAGCATGCCGGCAAAACTAGCTCCCAGGGAGGTGCAGATTCCGGCTATCTCGTCTTCGGCCTGAAAACTTTTTACGCCCAGGTCTTTCCGTGCAGCAAGCTCTTCAAGAATTCCGGTAGCAGGAGTAATTGGATATGAACCGATGTACAGCTGAAGCCCGGCCTTTTCTGCAGCAGCCAGCAAACCCCATGCTGTGGCGGTATTCCCCGATATGCTGCGGTATTTGCCTTTGGCTATGGGAGCAGGATTAATCCTGATCGGTGCCAGGGCCTCAATCGTCTCGGCGTAATAATAACCGGCACGAAGGGCGATCTTGTTAGCCTCAATAAATTCAGGTTTATGGCTGAATTTCTTCTCAAAATATTGTAAAGTGTATTTCAGTTTGCGGTCAAAAAGCCAGTAAACCATTCCGAGGGCAAACATGTTTTTGGTTCTGAGAATGGTTTTGGGATCGAGGTTTAATTTCTTAAGAGCTTCCTTAACCATCGAAGTAATGGGGGCTGCTATCAGGTTATACTGATCAAGGTTATCCTCGATAACAGGATCGCTTGTGTAGCCGGCTTTTTCTATGTTCTTTTCAGTGAAATTGTCCTTATCGTATATTATTGTTCCTCCGAATTTGGTCCATTTGATGTTGGCCCGGATGGCCGCCGGATTCATAGCTACCAGGACGTCCGCATAATCACCGGGGGTATAAATTTCAGAATGGCCCATATGAACCTGAAATCCCGAAACACCTCCAACTGTTCCCTGGGGCGCCCGGATCTCAGCAGGATAGTCAGGAAAAGTAGTCAGGTCATTTCCAAATAAGGCTGCAGTTTCGGAAAACAATGTTCCTGTCAGCTGCATGCCATCACCGGAATCGCCCGAAAACCTTATGACCACATCTTCTTTTTCTATAACCGTGCATTTTTTTCGCATGATGTCGTGCAAATTACTAAAAGTGAGTACTTTTTTCGAATTTTTTACTGTCGGGACCGGACAAATGTAACTAATTAAAGAACGAAAAATCAGCTAAATATTGCTATTATAGTATGATTTTGATCATGTTGGCCAAAGTATCCTCTCCATGAACTGAAGGCACTCGACTAAGTGCTAAGGGCTTATTACGAATACCAGATTTTCAATTAACAGATCAGCTCCAGATGTCAGCTTTCCTCAGGTTTATGTCCCCCTCGAAGAACATCTTTGCTATTTTTTCAAAATATGGTGTATAATCCGAAATGAAAAACTGGTCGCTGACGCGGCCGGAATCATTCAGCAGATTGTTCTTTTCCAGGGTATCTTTCAGGATCATCGAGACTATCCTTGCTGAATCCACAACCTCAATATTGAAATTGAAGAATTTGCTAATCTGGTTCCTGATAATGGGATAATGAGTGCATCCCAGTATAAGCGCCTCTATACCTTTCAGTATGTCATTTGAAAGGTAGGTCCGGATTATTGCGTTGCTTATGTCATCGAAAATAAACCCTTCCTCGATCATGGGAACCAGAAGGGGTGTAGCCATCGACACCAGCCGGGTTCCCGGTATTCTTTCCCTGATCTTTGCATCGTAGGTACCGGAGCTGATAGTCCTTTTTGTGCCTATTACTCCTACCTTCCTGAAATTCCTGGTAGCAAGGTAATCCACAACCGGATCTATAACGTCGATCAACGGGGCCCTGTCCTGGAATTCCTTCTGCAATGTATCAAATGCCGAAGCGGAGGCAGAATTACAAGCAACCAGTATCACCTTCGCGTTGTGATCGAGCAGGAATTCGGTGATCTTTCCCGAGTAGTACCTGATGGCCTCCGCTGATTTATCTCCATAAGGAAGGTGAGCAGTGTCGCCAAAGTAAACCAGGCTTTCTCCGGGAAGTATCTGTTTTATGGCATTTGCAACGGTGAGTCCGCCGACTCCCGAATCGAAAATTCCGATAGGTTGTTCCTTCACGGTAAAAGTATTAAAAAAATGACCACCTGCCGGTTCGCAGATGGTCACTTGTATTTCATGCCAGATCTACTTGATTCCAAGTTTCGTTTTTGCCAATGTCAGAACGTTGGTGCTTTTTGCCTCGTCGAAGTATGTGATTGCACCAATGGAAGTGTCAAATATATATACGAAACCGTTTTCCTTTCCAACATCCTTAATTGCCTTATCGGCTTTCTGGGTTATCGGAGTGAAGAGCTCAACCTGCTTTTCCTGCATGGTGGTCTGTGCGTTTGTCTGGAATTCGGTAAGTCTCCTCTGTGAATCATTAAGTTCCTGTTCCTTGGTCTGACGTACCAGATCGGTTAGATTCTTGCTTTCCTTCAGATAATTATCATACTTGTTGTTAAGTTCAACCTGAAGCAATTCTGCCGTATTCGTTAAATCTGTATTCAGCTTTTCAAGTGTTACAAGAGCAGAATCGTATTCAGGCATAGCTTGAATTAGTTCGGTACGATTTATATGTCCAAATTTTAAATTCTGGGAAAAAGCGCTCTGTCCAATAATAGCTGCAATAAATATAACTGCAAAAATTCCTATAATTCTTTTCATTCTGTTTTTGATTTAAATAATGATGCAAAAATAACTAATTAATTTTTATAACCTAATTTCTCAAGTACCTGATCACTAATGTCAAATTTAGGATTGGCGAAGAGAATATTGCCACCGGCAGCCGTATCAAAAACAGCAGCGTAGCTACCTTCAGCCGCTACAGTTTTGATTGCTTTTAGAATTTCGTCCTGGATCGGTTTAACCAGTTCCTCACGCTTCTTAAAAAGCTCTCCCTCAACACCGAAATACTTATTCTGCAAGTCTTTAACTTCCCTCTCCTTGTTTACAATCGCCTCTTCCCTCTTCGCCTTCATGTCCTGGGAAAGAAGCACCACATCGTTCTGATAAGATTTGTACATCTGATCAACAACCGCATACCCGTCGGAAATCTCTTTCTCCCATTGTTTTGAGAGATTGTCAAGTTGTTCCTGGGCCTGATTAAAAGAAGGAATATTCTTCCTTATATAATCTGAATCGACGAATCCGTATTTCTGAGCTGAGGCAAAAGCCGCGGTCAGGAATGCAAGGATCATGACTAAACCTATTCTTTTCATAACTGATAAAATTAATGATTAAAACTGCTGACCTATAGTGAAACTAAATTGTCCTTTATTTGCGTCAGGGAATTGTATGGGATCGTCGACGGGATCAAATCCGTACCCCCAGTCAACTCCCAGAAGTCCGAACATAGGCAGGTTAGCCCTGACTCCTATACCTGCCGCCCGGTTCATCCTTAACGGATTGTACTGTCTGATTTCGGTCCATGCTTTTCCGGCTTCAAGGAAGGCCAGGCCATAAATTGTAGCCTGCTGATTGAGTGAAACAGGGTATCTGAGTTCGAGAGTGAATTTCGAGTAAACGTTCCCCGTAGGGGATCCTGAACTCTGATCAGTCGGAGTCACAGAACCGTCGGTATAACCCCTTAAGGCGATGATCTCACGTCCGTAAAGACTGTAACCTGTCATGCCGCTGCCTCCCAGATAGAAGTTTTCAAATGGTGAAGGTCCTATATCCTTATTATAGTGTCCGAGATACCCGAATGAAAACCTTGTGTTAAGGACCAGCTTATCATCCGTTGTGATGGGATGGAAATAATCGGCCTTGAACACCCATTTGTGAAATTCTATCCATTTGTATTTCTCCCTGTCTTCAAGTCCGACCATGTTCCTTCCGCTTATAAGTGAAAAAGGCGGCGTTGCCTGCACTGAGAGAGTAAAAGTGGATCCGTTGGTAGGATAGATGAGGTTCGGGCCTGTTGAGTATCTTGTAAGTTTTGTTGATAAGGTAAGCATATTTGACACACCGTCGGAAAACAGGAAATGATAATATGTGAAATCGTTGAGCCTGTACCTCTGGTAATTTATTTCTCCTGAAAGTGAGAAGAAATCATCCGGCCATTCGAGTCTTTTCCCCAGACCGATTGATGCTCCGTTGGTAAGCATTGACTGGAAATTGTTGTCGCTTTTCTTCCTTCCGTTAGTCATCAGCGACCTGTATACTGAAACAGAAAAGGAGTTTGGCTTGTTTCCTCCCAGCCATGGCTCCATAAACGAAAGATTATAAGACTGATAAAGGCGTCCGTTCGACTGAGCCCGGATGCTCAGTGACTGACCATCGCCAGATGGATAAGGCCTCCACTCCTTAAGATTGAAGAAATTCCGCATAGAGAAATTATTGAAATGCACGCCAACTGATCCGACCAGCATTCCTGCTCCCCATCCTCCTGATATTTCAAACTGATCATTAGCTCTCTCCTCAAGCTTGTAATGAAGGTCGACAGTTCCGTTAGCCGGATCAGGCACCACATTAGGGCTGATCTTTTCGGGATCAAAATGGCCTATCACACCCAGCTGCCTCATCGACCTAAGGATAGCGCTCTTACTGAAAAGTTCTCCTGGCAGGGTGTAGAGTTCCCGTCTGGCAATATGTTCGTTGGTTCTTGTATTGCCAGTAATGACAATATTATTAAGATAGGCCTGATCACCTTCATATATTCTGACCTCCAGATCGACTGAATCCTCTTCTACCTTTGCTTCTACAGGAACGAGCCTGGAGAAAAGGTAACCGTTGTCCTGGTAAAGAGCACTCACGGCATCCTGAGCTCCCGAAGCTCCGTTAAGCCTGTCGTCAAGATGTGACATGTTATAAACCGAACCCTTCTCGATATTCAGAATCCTTTCAAGGTCTTCAGCCCGGTAAACACTGTTGCCGACCCATTTTATATCTCTCAGAAAATACTGTTTCCCCTCGTCAACAATTACTGCAAGTCCGACACGGTTTTCGGAGATGGGGTAAAGGGAATCGCCAAGAATTTTAAAATCCTTGTAGCCGTTATCATTATAAAAGGTGTACAGATTGTCCTTATCCTCGTCATACTTGGTGGAAATGAATTTTGATGCCTTTAAGAAATTCATTTTTTTCATTTTCGTATTCTTCATCTTGCGGCGTAGCTGCCGGGATGAAAAATTATCGTTCCCGACAAAGGTGATTTCTTCAATCTTCACCTTTTCCTTCTTGTCGACATCTACAGTAAGAATTACGTTATTCGGCTGGTCGGGATCATCCTTCTGAACAAAATCCACTGTTGTATTCAGATATCCCTTTTCCACAAAGAAATCAGTTATGATTTTACGGGTTTTCTCGAGCTGATGAGTGGTAAGCTGGGAACCAACCGGCATGTTAATCTTTTCGCTCAAGTCGGTTGTTTCCGAGGTCTTGAGACCGTTGTACCTGATTGAAGAGATCCTGGGTCTTTCCTGAAGGGCGATGTCAAGATAAATTGTATCTGCCTGCCTCTTTACAATAGTAACCCTTACATCCGAGAAAAGGCCCTGCTGCCACAGTTTCCTGACAGCGTTTGTTATTGCCTCGCCAGGCACTGACACTTCCTGGTAAATTCTCAGACCGGATATTCCGATAAGTGCATTGGTGTCGAGGAATCTGACTCCTGAAACGGAAACCCCTCCTATAATGTAATCATCGGAATTGGAATAATCGATTATATTGGCTTGTTCCTGTGAGCTGGCTGTCGCACTCACCAGGATTAGAATTACTGTCAGCAATAGTCCCCTTAGTCTCTCAATCACCTTCATATTGTCATTTGTCCAAAAGTTGTTCACTAGTCTTTCCAAACCTTCTCTCTCGCTTCTGGAAGTCAATTATAGCCTTATAAAGTTCCTCCTTACCAAAATCGGGCCAAAGTATATCCGTGAAATAGAATTCTGTATAAGCCATCTGCCAGAGCAGGAAGTTACTGATCCTCATCTCCCCGCTTGTCCTGATCATCAATTCGGGATCGGGAATTCCTGCTGTAGCCAAATAGCTGGAGAAATTAAACTCTGTCACAGATTCCGGATCAACACGGCCGGCAGAAATATCAGAAGCCAGTTTCCTGGCTGCCTCGGTCATTTCCCACCTCGAGCTGTAACTCATGGCAACAATCAGGTTCAGTCCGGTGGCACCGGATGTAAGCTTTATGGTCTCCATCAGCCGGCTTCTCACATCAGCGGAAAGCCTGCCTGTATCGCCTATTGATGAAAGCCTGATATTGTTTTTAATAAGTGTGTCGGTCTCATTGTTGAGCGATTCCACCATTATGTCCATCAGAGCGGATACCTCTTCGTCGGGTCTTCCCCAGTTTTCCGTTGAGAAAGCATAAACAGTAAGATGGCCGATTTTCAGTTCAGCCGAAGCCTCGATCACTTCTCTTAATGCCTTGACTCCCTGATGATGGCCGAAAATCCTGTCCATACCTCTTTGCCTGGCCCATCGTCCGTTGCCATCCATTATTATTGCTATGTGTTCGGGCAGTCTGTCAGTATTGATCTGTTCTGAAAGGGACATGATTCAGCGTCGTCTTGGTGCATCAACATCATCATAGGCAGGACATCCCACAAGCTTGTTGTAGATCTTCCAGGTAAACGCCACACCTGCAAAAGAGTACCAGTCGTTGTTGTGAAGCCATGCTTTTTTTTTGTGTTGCGGATCTATATTTTCCGTTAAGCCGTCAAAGTTATCATAAAAAGTCTTACGAAAACCATATTCGACTTCAAGACCAAGATTTTTTGCAATATTAACTTTAAATCCAATGGAAAAGGGTAATACCGGCTGAATTGGATTATGATTTATGCGGGAATCGGTATCAAAATAGGCAATCCCAACACCTCCGGCAATATAAGGAGTATAATTCCATCTCCTGCCCTGTGTTGAATAAGGAAGGAAGTTAAACTCGAACTGAATCACGCCTTCTCCAAAAAGACCTGAAAATGCGCTGTCCCTTGCAATCTGGTAGGGATTACTGAAATCGAGATCCCTGCCCTGAAGGCCTCCTATAAGAATGTTTGCCCTTAATGACTGACGGGGATGAAGGTTATATCTGTAAAACAAACCACCGGCAGGCAGAGGGCTGTAGAACAACCTGCTTGTGTTTATGTCGCCAATATATGAAGAAACGCCGCCATAGATTCCATAATCAGAACTTCTCTGGGCTGATACTGAATATGACAAAAGCGTTAAAAAAAGGAATACCGTTAATTTCTTCATCCAAACAGATTCAGAGTTTTGTCATCTGAAAGAGGGAAGTCCCTTGGAATTTGTTTTCAACTTATATGTAACGGTAAAATTCAGGAAATAGTACTTGTCGTTAACTTTAGACACCACTGGCGGATCAAATCCGTCGATAAAATCGGTATTGGCCCATCTGCCGCCGAATTCCACTCCGAAATTGAGATTGGGATTATAGACCAGGGTTGCTCCGATGCCGGCCGGGATAACAAGTGCAAAGCCATTGAAATCCGTACTTCCCGGCTGAGTGATTTCTCTCTGCGACAGGGCATCATTGGGATTAACCGAGTAAGCGGCCCCTCCCACTCCTGCAAAAGCATAGAAATCGAGCGAAGACAGCATTGCCCACAGGCTTTTCCCTTTCAAAAAAAGGTAACTGCTTTCGTATTTATTCTTTATGAAATAATATTCTCCCAGAAGAGCAGGTTCAAACAAATTGGTTACGGCTTCATATCCCCTGTTTTCATTCGAGCCTCTCTCATCAACTGCATGGAGCATGGCGTAAGTCATGCTTGCCCTGAGGTTCGCAGTTCTTCCAAGCCGGTACCTTAAGTTCCCGTTTATGTCAAATCTCGTCTGTCGGTAGCTTAAATCTTTGAATCCCAGGATATTCTCGCCATGAGTATAACCTCCGATATCAGGAAAAGAAAAAGAAGGACCGATTCCAAGCTGGGCTTCCCATCTTCTCAGTTTCCATAGTTGGGCATCTGATAGTTGAATCGCAAAACAAAATATTACGACGACGAAAAGTGATCGTTTCATTTTAGTTTGAATTAAATTGCTGATACAAATATAATAATCTAAAATTATTC